>CAZQEZ010000182.1:0-7805 GCA_964592475.1 uncultured Roseivirgaceae bacterium | reverse complement strand
GCTGCTTCGGCAAAGGCATATTACAAAGATGTTGCCTGGATATCCGGACATTATGTGCATGATGCTTCTGTAGGGTTAAAAACAGGGTTTCGAATTGACAATCAATTTATTGTGAGCTATTTTTTCGAAATACCTACTACACCGCTTAACCAACTGGGCAACCTGAGCCATGAAATGATGATCGGTTTTCAATTTGGTAAGAATAAAAGGGACAATACCGAGCAAAAACTGGCCAATAAGCTGAAAGAAATAAAAGAACAAAAAATCGCTTCTGAGTTAGAAAGGCTGTCAACTCAAGATACGGCAGCTTATACCACGTTGCAAGAAAAGATTGATGAAGTGAAAACCCAGCAAGAGCAAAGCTATGACTTGGTAGACAAGGAATATTTACCTGCTGATTCTGCTCAAATACGAAAGCTGGTTTTGCAGGAACTGCAGAAATACCGGGAGGAAAACCTGAAAAACCGGGAAACAATAGCTTCTATTGAAAAAGTGGCAGACTCACTGCCGGGTAATTACGAAATTCAAAAAGAGATTTACCTTTTGCGCAAGGAAAATCAAAACCAGTCTAAATTAATTGAACAGTTGCTCAACAAAAGTGACTCAATGGCTCGCTATATTGCTTCTTATCAACAATCGCTCGATGACCTGGATATGGTGATCAGGGATATTCAATTGAGCCTGGAGGATTCTTTAAGTATGCAAAATATCAATTCTGGCAATTATGAAGTAATCGGCGGGTTTAAAACATTAAAATATGCAAAAATTTATCAGCGTGAAGTAAAACGAGAATTTGGGATCAATAGCGCCGTGGTAAAGGCACTTAAGAATAAAAAGGAATATTTTATAGTGTATGCTGTAAAAAATGAATTGCTAATTGAAAATGAAAAGGATTTGGAAGTATTTCGTCGCAGGTACTTGCTTTACGAAATGCATAAGTTTGAACCGGATCAATTTAAAGAATAGAAAAGCGAATGCAATTTAAAAAGTTCATATTAATTTTAACTGCTGTCATTATGAGCAACATAGTAGAAGCGCAAGAGCCCAAGCTGGAAGATCTTACCAAGTTTGATTACAAAGGAGGTATTAATGCTTCTACTACTTTTTACAATGTATCCGGTATACCCAATCGCCGTAATCCTTTTTTCTGGATCATCAACGCCAATCTCACTTTTCAACTAGGGCCGGTGGCAATGCCTTTTTCTGCCAGTATAAGCACCCAAAGCACCAATTTTACCCATCCACAACCTTTTAACAGAGTAGGTATTAGCCCTAAGTACAAAGCTTTCACCGCGCATCTAGGTTATCGGAGCTTGCAATTTTCTGAATTTTCTTTAGTCGGTGCTGAGTTTTTAGGAGCGGGTATAGAATACCAGGCCAAAGGCTCACCCTTAAAAGTGACAGCTTTGTATGGTCGCTTCCAAAAAGCGGGCAGAGGGCGTTCCTACACTGGAATCCCACTGTACGAACGCTGGGGTTATGGTACTAAGCTCAATTATAATAAAAAAGATACGGATTATAGCCTGATCTTGTTTAAAGCCAAGGACGATCCTACTTCATTGCCGGATAGCCTGGCTGATAGTTTGCAAATAACGCCGGCAGATAATCTGGTAATAGGAAACTTGCTAAGGCAAACTATCAAAAAAAACCTGAGCCTGGAAGTAGAATATACGATAAGTGCTTTTACCCGCGACAATCGCACGCCGGAACTGGTGCTGGAAAATTATACTTACATTAATAATTTTGGTAACATTTATCAACCCCGTGCCTCCTCGTACATAAGCAGTGCTTTACAAACCAGCCTGGCTTACAGCCAGGAAAAGTACCAGCTAAATTTGTCTTTTCGGCAGGTAGCTCCTGATTATATTACTTTAGGTGCTCCTTTTTTAACTAATGATTTTCAGGATATAACCATGGGAGGTAATATAGCGCTATGGGAAGGGAAGGTAAACCTGGCAGCTCAGGCTGGCTTTCAGAAAAATGACTTAAAAAATGAACGCCTCAATCAAACCAAAAGAGCCATTGGTAATTTATCCATTGCTTATCAGGCTTCTGAAAAACTGAACATCAATGGTTCGTTTGCCAATTTCAATACCAGCACTCAAATGGCCCAATTTGTACAAAGTAGCACGGGTATCGACCCAGATACCTTGTTTTTTAGCCAGGTGAATAACAATGGTAACTTAAACGTAACCTATCAAATACCAGGGGAGAAAGTGCAACAGTCATGTCTGCTGGCAGCCTCTTACCAGCAAACGGTAAGCAGTCAGCAGGGCACTTCAGACTTCTTTAATATCAACCTGGCTTACAATCTGCAAAATTCAGGAAAATATGGGCTCAATATTGCCATAAACGCTAATAATACCCAAATGGTAGGTGCCCGAAGCGCCTCATTAGGGCCGGTTGTATCATTTAATAAGGGGTTTTTAGGCAATAAATTGCGCAGCATGATAAGCCTGGTGCAACAGCAAACCTATAACATGGGAGAGGTGACGGGCGCGTTGTGGGCAGCCCGGTGTAATCTTACCTACCCCGTAAGTAAAAAGCAAAACATGGCTTTTAATGCTGCCTACACCAATAGGCATAGCAACAATGCTGAAAAAACTACCAAAGTAAAAGAATTGCGAGCTACGCTCAATTACCAAATCAGTTTCTAATGAAGAGAGTTGTAATACATATAGCCACTTGTTTTTTCCTGCTTATTGCTTTGCAGGTACATGCACAGGTAAAATATCCGGTCACGGTCAATTCTTTTATGACTAATCCAAGCCCGGTATACTTGAGCGACTATGCTGCGCCCGCTACCGATAGCTGGAAAAATACTTTGATATTCAACGACTTCAACGAGCCCTCATGGCAGGTGAGCTTACGCATTACCATCTCTAGCAACCGGTTACGACTTAAAACAAAACCTGGCTACCGGTCACCCAATTTTATTACACTCTATCCCGGGGTGGCTTATAATCTTGGTCCTGCTGAGTTGTACGAGTATTTACTCAGCCAAAATATGGACGTAAGCGGGAGTGGAGCCGGCCTCTTTTTAAGCACTGGTAGGTTACCGGAGGGTTTTTATAATTTTTGTATCGAAGTGCTCGACAACAACTCCGGACAGCCAATTTCTTTACCAGGCTGTGCATCTGCCTGGATTCAATTAAAAGATCCGCCACTAAATACCATGCCCGTGTGTGATGGATTTGTGCCCATTAGCGAAACGCAAAATATTACTTTTCAATGGCAACCGGTTAGTGTAAGTCCGGTAGAAAATGTGATGCTCGAATACTATCTGACTATACATGAAGTAACTGACCTATCGGTAGATCCAAAAGCAGCACTGATGAATGGCATGGCCTTGCAGGTGTTCGAATCACAACCCTTAATGAGTACCAGTTATTTCTATTCACTTGCTGATTACGTACTGGAACCAGGTAAGGTATACCTATACCAGGTACAGGCAGTAGATGCCAATGGTAAAGATGTGTTTAAGAACAATGGCTTTAGTGAACCATGCGTATTTTATTATGGCTATCCGGAGGGGGGCTTTATAGAATTGATGACCCCCAAAGACAGCTACCAATTCAACAACCAGGAAGTAAAAGCATTTCGCTGGGGCTCACCGGATAAAAAGATCACCAATCAGCCCTTTGAATATGAAATGCAAATAGTGGAGGTAGAGGCCGGGCAAGATTCATTACAGGCAATTACTGACAATGAAGCGGTTTATAGCTTCGTGCCCCCGGTTACTTTCTCTACCGCCGAATATCAGCGCAATATTGAGGCTCAGGATTTTGATTTTGAAGCAGGCAAAAAATATGCCTGGCGGGTAGTAGCGCGCTCGGAGGAGCAGACAGTAGCTACCAGTGAAATTGGCACTTTTTTGGGGCCTCAGGTGGTAGATTTCTTTTATGCCAAAGGCTACCTGGTAAATGTGGAAACCGTAACTAATGGCGACCTAAACAACCTGGCTGGTACCTGTAAAGTAAAACTGGGCGATGAAATACTGGAGGGTGATTTTGACAGCCTGCAAATAGTGATGCTGGAGAGCAGACCGGTATTAAACGGTGGTGAAATAATTTTTGCTGAAGGTGAAATGGAGCCCCTGGCGCTTACCCCCCACAATGCCGTGAATGATTCCGCTTTTTTTTACGGCAATCAGTTAAAGCTGAACAAAGAAGGGTTTTTTATACGTGGCAATATTGAGTGGCCCTTGCACCTGATGGTAAATGCCCCGGAGGCTGGTAAGGTAGTTACTAAAACCAACTGGTTTTCCTTTTTTGATAAAAACCTGGCCGGTGGGGCACGGTTAAGGCCTGATAATCAATTTTATCTGCTCGACCCTTTTGGGTTTCAATTAAATCTGGATTCTACCAGTTTGCTTACGGTAAGCAACAATCAATACAAAGTATACATTAACGGGCATCTGCAAATGCCCGAAAGCCAGGATTATGAGAATAAGCAGCTCAGCTATTCATTCTTTGAGGTAGATAATCTACATTACCTGCAAGGGCAGGAGATCACCTCTCATCAACTCAACTTTCCTGTTGTAGAAAATACAGGTTTGTATCTCAACAGCAAAAATGTAATTATTGACTTATCTGATTGGGAGTCTCCCCCAAAACATCAGCTGGATGAAAACTGGAAAGGTATTTACTTTGATAAATATGCCATAAGCTTAACTGATAAGCCCGACAATAATAATCAGTTAACATCGGCGGCTACCTATACCTGGTTTGAGTCTGATCATGAAAGCAATCCGGATCACAAAGCCTGGATCGATGGAGAAGGATTTACTTGTTATGTAAAGCAAGCTTTGCCATCTTCTGAAATTAAGTGTAATCAATTTCCTTCGGAAGTAACCGATCTATTGATAAATCTGGAGGCAGGGGTAATGCATCAGAGTCACCTGCTTGGGCAAATGCACATACCATTCATAAGCGACACTGCGTTGTTCAACTACACGGTTCCTATTACTACCAAGGGTTTTAGTACGGCATACCTGCATGGGCTTGAAGATTATCAAATGACTTTAAACCCCGAAAATCCTGACCAGCTGCTAGAGCTAAGGTTTGCAAGGGCGGAGTTTAAAGGAAATGACAGAATAACCGCTACCGTAAGCCTGAACTGGCCGGTATTGAAGGCGGAAATGGAGCATGTAAGTGGATTTAATATTTATGGAAATGGCGAATTAGGCTTTCACACGCCCAATGGTACTACATCGCTTACACATCAGATCAACAGCAAAATACGGGGCTATGGCATTACCATTGATGCGGTAGGAGCCGGCCGCAATGAAAATAAATATTCGGTAGCTGCCAGTTTTAAAATTAATATGTCGGATGATATCAGCGGTATTGACGGGCCGCCCATTACTTCTTTTTACAGCCTGGCGGAAAGAAATTCTATTGATAAAGACTACGTGGGCCCGGCCAACAACACTAGCGGTGGTGGTATTTGGACACCTTCCGGATTTAAACAAGCAGATGAACTTAGCAATGAAGATTTGGCAGATATGATGGAGCAGGAAATCAATGGCCAGATAGCTGCCTCTTATCAGGAAACGGACGCTTCTGCTGATCAGCTTTCCCAATTGATAAGTGATGACCTGGAAGAAGAAGTGCCACTGACAAGTGGGGGAGAAAATAACGATAGCACTGCTACCGAACAGCGGGGTGGAATATTTACAAAGCTTTCGCCTAAAGAAGGTCAGATATTAGAATCGATAGTAGTTGGCTTTAGTGATGAACTTACCCGCCCTTTGCGGGGAAAAGTAGACAAATGGTGTGCAGAAACTTCTGCCAAGCTGGATAATTTCATCCTGGGCAAGGTAGGGGATGCCAAAGGTTATCTAAATAACAAAATCGATACCCTGATCATTGGTTTAATGACTGAAGCAGCTGGTAAGATCGATATCAATGGTGTAAATGATGAGGTGATCTTTGAATCTCTATCTGCTTCTATCAGGGCCAACTTGATACAAGAAACGAACGAAGCATTGATGGCAGCTGTAAAGGAGCATATTACAGAGCCAATAAAAGCAGATATTAATACCAAAATACCTCATAGAATTGATTCCTTGATTCGATACTCTACCAGCGGAATCATATTTGCCATGCTGGAAGGTGAAATGGATAAATCTTTCGTGGAGGATGAGTTATTTAAAAATACCGCGCAAGTAGGTGAAGAGATCGCGGTAGACTTTTACAATAATCATATCAACCCTGAAGCCATCGCCATTAAAATAAAAAATACTGCCAAAACCACGCTCAAAAACATAAATACCAGAGAATTGCTGGAACAAATACTCAGGGACTTTGCTAAGCAAATGATTACCTTGGACAACATTGCCGCTCTGGCTAATACTTTAGGATTTGATAATTTGGCCGGCTCTCTTTTGGCAGAAGGGTCTTTTGCCAACGAGCTGGTATCTACCGGGATCAACTTTGCCGGGATGGGGCAAAAAAGTGCTGAAGATTACTTTTCGCTCGACCCTTCTAATATTAACATACAAACGCCATGGCTTAGCCTAACCGGCGTAACGGAATTTTATCCTGACGATACTACCTATGGCGATATTTGGCGCAGCGACATTAGTTTGGTTATAAAAAAACCCAAAGATATACCTCTGCAAGGCACCTACATCAATGGCAAGTTTAAAAATGGTAAAGACTTCTGGTTTGCCCAGGTGGCTGCCGATGATCAGCCCATTGCACCTGGTGGGCCTATACGTAAAAAAGCCCGTGCAGTTGCTCAGCCTATCGATCTGGGTTTCGTGCAGGTAATGGCCGCTTCGGTACGGGTATATAAGCATATGCGAGAACAGGGCGGTGTTAACATCACGCCCGACGAATCGGTCATGTACGGGGGTTATTTCAATTTTATACTATTTGATAAAAAGAAAAAAGGAGGTAACCTGCGGCTAGACCTGGAGGGTGAATTGATTGCCGATGCTGACGGGGAAATTCAAATCGACTTTGCCGGGCGCATGCAAATGCTCAATAAAGAGGTGGACGTAGATACAGCTTCAAGTTCTATGGCCAACGTTGATATTTTTGTTCATTACAATTCGCGGGAAGAGCATTTCCTGGGTCAGGTGATCGCATCTATTCAAAGTCCGGCCCTATGTTGTGAAGGGTTTTTGGAGGTAGAAACCAAGCCTGACTACTGGCACGTGTACGTGGGCACTTACGAGCAAAAAGTGAAAATAACCCCTGCCTGTGCAGGATGGGGTGGCGTGGGTTATCTGATGCTGAATAATACACAGCTGGAAGTGGGGCTAGGGGTATCGCTACAGTTTGCTGCCAAAGCGGGTTTTGACATAGGCATATTTGCTTTGGGTATATCGGTAGAAGGATATGCCGCTGCAGGAGTAACGGCAGGCTTACAGTACCGGCCGTCGCTCAAAATATTAAAAGCAGGGGTGTGGCTGGAATTGTATGCCAAGGTGGTATTGCGTTACAAGGCCTTCCTGATCAAAGGCAGTGTTACCCTGCTGGAATTGTACGTGATGGCCGACCTGTTCATGTATTTTGATCCGCCACCCACGCTGCTGGAAGGTAGTGTAAAAGGATATGCAGCCATACTTAATGGATTGATAAAATGTGATTTTGATGCCGGCTTTAAAAAGACTTTGTAAATGAAAAAATTATTGCTAATTATAACCTTGATAGCTCTAATAGGAGCAAGGCATGTACTGGCACAGGATGCAAACGGTGCCGGTACGCAGGATAATACTAAAAAAACCAGCCATGTATTTCGCTGGATCGGCTATTTCATGACCTACTCCGGCTACGAAGCCAGTGAGAACTTTA
>CAZQEZ010000181.1:0-7842 GCA_964592475.1 uncultured Roseivirgaceae bacterium | reverse complement strand
ATTTGGCTTTTAACCCCGGCACAATTTTATACTCCCCAAAAATATTTCCGGTAAATCTTAAGATATTGTTGCTGTACAAATCGGTATTTAATATTCTAACAACATTTCCATTGTTAGATGAAGGAAAACCTGGAATACCCAAAGGACCTGATGCATAACTATTAAATTCAGGATGAAAAATTGGCATTAGCGGATTGGAAGCAACTGCCTGAAAAATAGTTGATCGTTCACCAAAATGGCTATCCTGCGCCATATTTCCTTCCTGTATGGCTGTTGATGTAGAGATACCGATTTTTAATTTGTCGGTGGGATCTAAATCTACATTTGCTCTTAGAGAGTATCGACGAAAATAAGTGTTGATCACGATCCCCTGTTGGTCGAATAAACCTCCACTTACATTGTAACGTGCGGATTCACTGCCACCACTCAATGAAGCATTTATTTCTGTTAAAGGGGCAATTCGGAAAACTTCTTTTTGCCAATCTGTACCATATCCTGTTCCGGTTGCAGTCCTGATTGAATCGGAATCTACCAGAGAAAAAGGGTATGGATTACCCCACGAAAGTCGGGCTTCTTGATTTAATTCAGCGTATTGCAACCCATTAATTACCGGTATCGTGTTACCAAGTTGGCTTACGCCCGTGTTTATTTTTATGTTGGCAGTTGGTTTTCCGGCCTTACCTCTTTTAGTGGTAATAATCACTACACCATTGGCAGCTCTTGCACCATAAATTGCAGTGGCAGATGCATCTTTGAGTACGTCAATTGACTCTATATCATCTGGATTAATACTTGACAAAATACTAATTGACGGAGCTTCAGGATTAGGACCGGCTCCATCAGAAATATTTTTAGATAATAAATTATCATCTCCAAACAAAGGTATTCCATCAATCACGTACAATGGTATATTATTGCCTGTAACAGATGACGCCCCTCTAACTAGTACCTGCATTGAACCACCTGGTGCTCCGGAAGCCGCGAATACTTGCACACCAGGTATCTGTCCTTGAATAGCATTATCTATGCTGGGAGTGGTAACTTGTGTAATTTCTTTGCTTTTGATTGAAGCGACCGAACCGGTCAAATCTTTTCTCTCTTGCTCTCCATAGCCAATTACAACTAATTCCTGCAACTGAGTAAGGTCCTGAACCAGGGCAACATCTATTACCGACCTGTTGCCAACCACTACCTCCTCCCGTGTATAACCTACCGAACTAAAAACTAATACATCTTCACTACTGACTGAATTTAAAGAGAAATTTCCTTGTAAATCAGAAACAGTACCCAGGCTTTTATTTTTAACTACAATGTTTACCCCTGGAAGTGGCTCATTATCTTCAAATGACGTCACTTTCCCACTTATACTCTGTTCCTGAAAAAATGATTCCTCAATAACAGGTTCTGATGATTGATGTATTTTAACAACAATTTTTTGGTTAATTCTTTTAAAATTTAAATTAGCTTTTAAAGCCACGTCAAGAAGCACTTCTTTCAGGTTGGATGACAATGGATCTAACTTCAAAGATTTACTTTTAACGTCTTTTTTAAAATAAATGAACCTTAATCCGGTTTTGGTTTCTACCTCTCTGAAGAAATCGGTCAGAAGCATATTCTTTTGATTCATCTCTACCGCAATTTCTGATAAATGGCGGTACTTATTTTTATCAGTTAATTCATTTGTTTGGCTAAAAGTACCTTCAGAGGCTAATAGTAAGCTTACAAATGAAAAGTTGATAACTAAAATGTAAAATGTCAATTTTGACATAAAAATCAATAGTTTTGTAAATGAAATTTTTTTCATAATTTTGAATAATTAGTTAAATACAATTTTAATAAGCCTTTAAAAAGGCAATTTTAATTGGGGAACGTCTGGCAGGACGTTCCTTTTTTAATGTTGATTTGGCGCTCTTATCATAATTTTCATAATTTTAATTTGAAATCATTTAATTAGTGTTTCACATCCTATTCCAGTAATAATATAATCATTGTTTTCTAGTTTATAAGATATATTTTCCGTGTAAGATAAATTCGATAAAACCTCATCAAGTGATTTAGTGTCTACTATCAAAGTTACCTCGCAATTTTTTAGACCTTTATTTGCTAAAATTATTTTTTTGCCATACCATAATTCTAGTTTTTCTATAACCACCTGCAATCTTTCATTTTCAAAATACAACAGGTTATCCACCCAAGAAATATATTTATAGGTATCAACTTGCGAAATATTGTAGCTGGATTGGACAGTATCATATTCAATTCGTTCTCCAGGATTTAAATAATGTTGAATTTTACTTGATGTATTTTTAACTTTTACTTTTCCTTCAACCAAAGTGACTGAAAAACTATTATTGTAGTTATTTACATTGAAAGCAGTACCAAGCACTTGAACCACCTGATCGCCGTTTTTTACAGTAAAAGGCAAATTCTTATGTTTTTTTACCTCAAAAAATGCTTCTCCATCAAGATGCAAATTCCTGTGTTTCTTACCAAAATCCTTTTTGAATGACAAGTGGCTCATTGCATTCAATTTGACTTTACTACCATCAGGTAATTCGATAATTCTTCTTTCACCTATATTCGATTTCAACACTATAGTTTCTGGAATTTTCGGGATGGAGCTCATTTTAATGATTAAAAATGAAGGTATTATAATAAATAATAAAATTGCTGCAGCCTTAACTAAAACTAAATAAGTCTTGATATTTTTTCTTTTATTGATAGATCGCAATATATTTTTTTCGATCTGGTTTTTATATTTATTCATTTTTATTGTGTCCACCTCAAATTTTTTGAATTCATCAAAATACTTCTCAACTAGTTCAATTTCTTGTTGGCTAGCTATTCCTCTGGAGTATTTATCCAGGATTTCTTTAAATTTTTCTTCATTCATATTACGGGCTTTAAAACTAAGTGTGGAAACACGAAGAATCTACTCATGGAAAAATTCCTTAATACTCAAAAAGAACAATTAATTAACAATTAATTAACAATTGTGTAATGTAAGGAAAATGCTTAAGTGGTAGATATTCGGACTTGATTTTAAAATTAATGATTATTAATGATTAATTAATATCCTTTTTATTACCTTGCATTCATATATTCATTTACTTTGAAGCTTAAAAGAGGAAAATGAAAAGTCAGGGTCATATAATTGATATTTGGAATAATAGAATTAGTTCCGGAGACGTCAAGGCGTTTTCGGATTTATATAATGTTGTTTTTGATGATTTGTATAAAATGGCTAAGGCTATATTAGTTGACGAAGATATTTGTAAAGACCTAATTCAGGATTTATTCATTGATGTTTGGGAGAATAAAGAAAAAAGGCAAATCCTGAACTATCCTGCTTATTTAAAAAAGGCAATGAAGTATAAGATATCGGATCACCTGAGGAAAAATAAATTCAATAAAGTTCAATTAGAAGTACTGGATTTTGTTTATCAGGATATTACTAGCCAATATGCATTAGAGAATAAAGAATTAGCCAATAGTATTTACACGGCTATCGATAATTTACCGAATAAATGTAAATTAATATTTAAATTGAGTAAATTTGAAAACAAAAGTACTAAGGATATAGCTCAAACATTAAATTTATCGCCAAGAACAGTAGAAAATCAAATTTACAAAGCGGTTAAATTGCTAAAAACATCTCTTTCTTATATTTCCACAATGGCAATTTTTTATTTAATTGATTTCCCATTTGGCTTGTGATTAAGGGCTTATGACTGATTATCAACAACAAAGTACCTTCATATACTTCCCGCTTTTAACAAAATGATCCGGAATGTTTTCCAAAATCAGGTTTCGGAGTATTTCTATAAGCATTTCTTTTGTAAAACTTTTATGTACTTCCAGGCTTACATCTCTCACAGGTTCGGGCTCTTTAAAACGCCTTATTTGATTACACTCCTTATTGTCGCCATTAGACAATTCCGGCACTGAAGTATAGCCCAATCCTTTATTCACCAGGTTTTTTTAAACCTTCTATTGATCCGTTTTGATAATCAAAAACCTTGGAGCTATTAGCCATCTCACTTTTGCAAATATCTAAAGCAATGATGCTCATCCAAAATAAGCATATCACCATATTAATATATTCTTAGTCTATACCGAAATTGCATCTTTAATTACTACCAAATATGCTCTTACCCATTTTTGGTCCGGTCGTTAAATATTGTTCCCAAACTTTTGTCATTACATTGTCCGGCAATGACAGCTTATGTACCTTCTGCAGATATGCCTCAGCTTCCTGCCTACTGCTGAAGTTCTCATCCGCTTTTTGTATAAATTCATGAACATCTTCTACCGCGGCCCACTGATAAATTAGCCATTGCCATTCCTGCAGATAATCACCCACTATATCAGCCTTTAGTTTTGTGTTTTGTTTTTCATGCAATACAGCTGTTTTAATTGCTGCTGGTTTTAAATCTCTTATGTAATCCAGCGCTTTAACAAGGGTGTCTCCGGTATCATTTACATCATCGGCAATCAATACTTTTTTACCAGATAAATCGATGTTTAATTCATTTAGCACCTTTACTTGAGCCGATTTTTCCGCACCTTCTGCATAATGTTGCAGTTGCAATGATGTTAACTGTTTTACTTCCAGAAAGTCTGCCAAAAAACGGGCAGGAGGGTAGCCGCCACGGGCAATAGCTATGATCAGGTCAGGTTTGAAGTTGGCTGCTTTTAATTTTGTGGCTATCTGAAAAGTGAGTTCATAAGCTTTGGATAAACTTACTATGCTGGCTTTCATTTTTTGATTTTTCATAAACTATATTGTGGCTGTACTTTTTATAATATGGCCACCTTTATTGGTGATTTCTTCTTTTACTTTTGTAAAAGCCTTCTGGTCCAATGGTCTCGTGGCTTCTTCAATAAGATGTGTATTAAAACCTTCTTTAATTGCATCTAATGCCGTAAAATATACACAAATGTCGCCGGCCAAACCAACTATAAATAAGTCATTAATATTTTTACCTCTCAGGTAATCAGCTAAGCCGGTTGATTTTTGATGGCCATTATCATAAAATCCACTATAACTATCAATTTCCGGATCAGTTCCTTTTCTAAAAATAGCTTCAATGAAATGTTTTTGTAATTGTTCGGCAAATTCAGCGCCATAGGTAGTTTGAACACAGTGATCTGGCCACAAATTTTGCTCTAAACCATGTAGTTCAATTTTGTCATTAGGCTTTTTTCCTTCATGATTGGAGGCAAAGCTTTTATGATTTTGTGGGTGCCAATCTTGAGTAGCCACTACAAGTTCAAAATTATCTTGAATTTGGTTTATAATTGGTATTATTTCATTGCCAAGAGGCACCTCTAATGATCCGCCTGGTAAAAAATCATTTTGAACGTCTACTAATAATAATGCTTTCATAAAAAATTATTTACTTTACTGCAAAAAAATATTTTCACTTATTTAACCTCAGCAAAAAAAAATCGTTCAATTAATATTAATCATCTTCATTGGGCGGTAATGTGGAGCTATCGTGGTTTCCGGGTTTAAATTTTTTTATTTCTTTTTCAGGATCCTCTATAATATTTTTTCTTTGCTCAAGATTTATTCGATGAATTTCATCCGTTGATTTTTTATCTTTATCAGACACGATATTGGCAATAATTTCTTTCTCGTTCATGAATTTTTTAATGCCGTTGATTACTAAATTTTGCATTTCATCAGCCCTTTCCATAGTGAGGATGTAACGCGATTGATTTAGGTTTTTACCCAATCCACCAGCATAAGTAGTAGATAATAACCTGCTTATCAGTAACTTACTGGTTATACTACTCCTTACGAGTTTATTTTCACTGCTTGTACTATCGTAAATGGCTCTTCCTGTAGAAATTGTAGATTCCGTATAGGTTCCATCTACCTTCAAATGTAATAGAAATGATTCAAAAATTACTTCTGACCAATATTGCAAAGAAAGTTTAGTAAGGTAGCTACTGAACAAGTAAAGAATAATTACCGGTAAAAAAGTATTAATGATAGTGCTTACTTGTAAAGATTGAAAGTTTTTTACGTTTATATATAAAATGATTGAAGCTATAATGCCAATTAAATGACCAAAAATAGCAGTAATTGCTCTTATTTTGGCAAGCATTTCAATTTCCGATTTTTCTTTGCTATATGGTTGGGTTTCTATTAAAGTTTGCCCATTATAAGTGCCTTTATCCATACTTCCCTCCATACTTAATTCAGGATTTAATTTTATGTAATCCCTGTGTGGAAGTTCTTTGTATCTTATGTTTTCTAATTCATTAGAGAAAGATCTTAGTATATCCTGTGGATGTAAATTTTGTGTCCAATGTTCTCTGAATTCGCTTACAGCGGTAGATGGTTCAATAGATTGTGAGCGAAAATAGGCCAGCGCTAAAGTAAGTATGCTGGAAACAACTGTAACAGCTAATATAAATAGCACATAGGGTACTGGTTTTACAGGAGGATATGGTAAATCAATGGAAAAGACAGAACTTACAAATGGAAGACTTATGGCAATTAACAAGATTAAAACAGACAAAACTATGTCTTTTCTTTTTGGCAATGGTTTATAAAGTTTTTCACCTATTGGCTGGCTAAATATAAAAACCACCATCATGAATAAAAATAATATAAAGGTATACCAAGGTAATAGATTATTATCCATCAACTGGGTAAAACCAAGGTAATTAGCCAGTAAAATTAATCCATAGGTAAGCATTATTAGAGCAGCATAATACACTTGTTTAATGAAATGATAAATGATATTGCGAATAGGGGGTGGCAAAAACATATAATTTTCATAAATACTTATGATAAGATGTTCCAGAAAGTTTGCTGGTGATTTAAAAGTTAAATTTTTTCTGCCATTAAGCATTTCAAGTAAAGAGCTTTCATTATAATACCTGTTTTTAATTAAATCAGCAGGAACTTCTCTTCCTACTAAAAACCGGAAGAGCTTCATAAGCCCCGATATAAGATTGATCACTCCATCTGCTAGTATAACTACAGATGCAGCTAAAGTTATGTATGCCACACCTTGTTGAGCATTGGCCATTATATTTTTAATGGAAAGCAAAAGAATGATACCTATAAAGGTAGTTATAGCACCTCTAATAATCATTAATTTACCAGCATCTTTAAGAGGGTTTTTAATATTCAGTACATCTTTACCGTAGGCGTAGCTCATGATATTAATAGTATTGTTCCATTTCAAAGGTAACAATTTTCATTTAAGTTTATAAATTTTTATTATTGACTTACAAAATTTAAAAACTTTTACTTTTCAATGCTTCAGGATAAAAAGTGCCTTACCATCGACCATAATGCCATAATGTCATCCGGAGCTGCCTATATAAGATTTTCCAGTTTTTGCCATATGACAGGGGATTATTTTTTATTTTAACATATAAGATTTTCTCCTGTTAATCACCATAGATAAAACTAAATTTTTATTTAAAATCTTTTCACTTCACCACCTCACCGGTTAATTACAGATATCGAGGGGTACCACTTTACACTTTATTTATATAAAAGGTAAATACGTAGTTGAGCATAAATTCATGCGATCCGCTATCAAAGCGGCTTAAATCATTGCTTGACATGCCATAAGAGTATCCAAGCTTTAGCTGATCGGTCAATTGTACTTCCGTTAATATATTGTAAGCATTGAAAGAGTGGTTGGAAACACCTACCCAAAGCACATCTTTTATCAGCAGGTTCAGGTTAATATCGTAGTTGATCGGGGCTCCTTCTACCGCGGCTACTATTTGGTAAAAATGGAAAATGAAAAAATAAGGTTCTATGTGAAATTGTGTGATAATTGAATTTTTACTTATTGTTTGTTATTG
>CAZQEZ010000180.1:0-7894 GCA_964592475.1 uncultured Roseivirgaceae bacterium | reverse complement strand
CTCCGGTTGTCCCTTGTCGCCGATACCTGGTACATCTTGTCATTTTCTTCACGCACGGCAATGTTGACAAGATTACATTGCCTACCCGGTGTTTCTTGTTGATGGTACACCTTAAAAAAACCTACTCTTTGTCAGGAGCCATACAGTGTTAACCTTATCCACCTCCCCTGTTAGTATTCCCGGCTATTGCCATTTAAGCTTGTGCTTCCGGCTCCGAGCGTGTACTTTGCCCGTGAGCGCGTCTATCCCGTGTGGCAATCTTTTCATCCTGCCTTTCAACCAGCGTATTGATTTTGGCAATGGTTTTGTTCAATGCTTCGGTAGGTTGTAAAAATGCCCTTGACTCCAAAGTGCGTACCAATGTCCGGTAACTGTTTAGCACTATCTTCACCGCCTCACCGGCACTTATTTCATTGTTGTAGGTTTTTTCTTCCAGGCGCGCCATGTACAACTGTCGAAAATCGTTATTATTTTTTTCAAGATTATTTACCAGATCGGTCATCGATAGCTTCGTGATGGCTTCAACTAAAGGCTGCTTTGATTTTAAGTCATTTACCACGTTTCGCAGGGTTGCTGTTTCTTCTTCATAGTTCATGTTATATATAGCCGATCCATAATTATCAATAGTTTTCACAACAAGTTCGGCCGTGGCTTTCAGTTGCGGATCAAAATACCGGGTAAGAGCATCACCCCACATACGCAAGCAGATTATGTCGTCGTCTCTCAGTTCATCAGCAGCCACCAGCTGGCCGGTGATATCGCTGTTTCTGGTTTGTTTAAATTTATCATCCGCATCCTGGTGAGCCATTTTAAGTGACTGAAAAGCCTCTTCAGCGCCCATTTCAGCCGGATCGTGCTTGGCTACTATGTCGGCGGCTACTCCAAAGAATTCAATTTGTTCTGCTACCCGTAGGCGGCTGATGTCAAAGGTATGGATCTGACTATTTTCCATCGTGATAAGAGTTTTTTGTTTACATAAAATATTTATTATACTGACTAAAATAAAATAAACTATTTCAAAAATCAAAAAAATAAAAAATTAAATTTTAATAATTGTAAAATACCTGTATAATACCAAACATTTAATACTATTATTTATAAATAACGTGTTGGCAATAAGAAATATAATTAATTTATACTATCTACAATTTGGTGCAACAACTTAAATAATAATTAATTCCAGTCAAATATAAATATGCTTCACTGGCAAATTCAACAAAAAGTGTCTTGGTGCAAATGTCACCCTTCCATCAAAATGTAATGAGCTCACAACAAAAAAGGTAAAGACAATGAGATTGAAAACATTGCCTGCAGCTTAAAACTTCTTAAAGCCCGAAGAGTCAAAGTCAATAGCTCGGGGAGCAGCCCTGTGCTATTAATTACAGTGGGCAAGAGCCCCAAAACGGGCTAAATCAGTAGGGTTGTGGATTTGTGACCAATAGGCTATGGGAGTAAGGATGAACTAAGGTTTACAATTCTGGCAGGCGATGAGTTGCTGAAATAGCTCAACTTCTAACTCACCGATTATCCGGAAATAGAATTTTGATCAGGGGGTAATTCCAGGACGTGAGATTGGTGACCAGATACTCCGGGAAGCTTTCCGGGCGGCCCGAAATGCTCCCGTAGACGCTGGGGAGCTTTCGGGGTTACCCGAAACGCTGCCAGGCAGGCTTGGGCCTCCTCGGGTTACCCGAAACGTTGCCAGAGACTCGGGGAAAACGCTCGGGACACCCGAGATGAAGCCAGAGCGCCTGGCAAGCCCTCGGGGCGCCCGAATTGAAGCCAGCGCAAAAGGCTTGGCATTTTTATCTATTTTTTATGTTTTCTTTAATAATATGTATTATTTATTACGAATTAAATATTTTTCGTTCATGGGTGTCTATTTATTATTTTATTAAACTATATCTTATTTTCATAGTCATAGGCCTGCATTAGTCTAATCAATTCTTCGATTCAATCCAGCCTTCTGATTTTAGCTTTTCAATAGTTTCATCGAACATGATTGATGCTAACAGAAAAAAGCCGTCTCAGTTCTATTGCAATGTCGAAAACAAAGAGTCCAGTTGCTCTGCTGTATTTAGCACTTTAATTCAATATACATTGAAAATATTGCCATACGCCCTCCTACATAAAGATTGGCTTAATTAAGCATGAGTATATAATTGTGATTTTAAGTATAATTTTGCCGAATTTTTACCGGTTTTTATACAAATTATTTATACCAGGCTACTTTTCATATAGTATTGTGGTAAACAGTTCTACCTTAAACTGTATAACCTACAAAAAAAGCGTTACCCGCTATCATCTATCTCCAGCCTTTTACAAAAATACATGCAGTTGCAGTCGCACTTGTTTCACATCAATTGGACGACCGGAAGCATCCAAACCTGCCTCCAACGGACTATTTAATATTTGGTGGTAATCAAGCGTTATTTTGGCGTGGTGCTTATTGATCAGGTAATTAATGCCAAAGCTTTGGGCGGTTATATTTTGCTCGAAAGCCTGGTAATCACCCACCTGCAAACTAGCATAAGGCATTACCCTAAGCGTGTGAAGGTAAAATCCCAAATGGCCGTAAAGATTAATTCCTGTTCCTGCCCAGCGCGACATATAGTTTTCACCATAGTTGAACCGCATCAGCGAAGCATAGGCATTGATGCCATTTGATCTACCTATCGGATGATCCAGGTAAGCATCCAGTCCGAAATGCGATACATCCTGGTGTTGGTTGGTTACATTGTTGTACATGCCATTGGGTTGGGCAAAAAAACCGGCACCAATTCCAAAAACTTTCTTTCCACCAAAGTAAGTACCTACCTGAAAGGGAAGCTTTGTCGATTCTTTTTGCAAGAAATCGTAGCGAAAGTATCCTTCCACAATGGTATTTCCTACCGTGGTACTATCGGCATTATTTACAGAGGAGCCCGTATAGGTTAGGTCGCTTTTACCACCAAAATCCTTACCGGCTCCTATCGAATTGGCAGGCAGCAATGGATTATTGAAAGCCAGGCGGTAATCAAATTTTCCTATCTCACCTTTTACATACATACCCAGGTGACGGGCAAATTGATCGGTAATGCCCAGTGAATGCCAATGCGCGAAGGGACGGCTATTGTCGATGGTCATAAAGTTTAGGGTACTTTCATTGCTCATGCGAGTCATGCCTTTCCAATAATGCAACCCCCCACCTACAAATATTTGCTTACCCTGCGAAATTTTAAACTCTACCCAGGCGTCATGTAAAAATATTTGGGGACCATTGCCATTGTTTCCGGTGGCAGTGAGGCTTTGTGTATTTAAATTATTTAATCCAAAATGAGTAAGTATTAAAAACCGGGGAGATACCTGGGCAAATGCCAGGAACCTGGACCGGCGCACGAAGGAGCTAAGCTGAAGATTGTCTTCCGCGATGGCCAGGTTATTGGTAGTAATCCACTGCTGGTGCCAGATGAGAAACCTCACGAATTTTCTTCCATCTTCCGAAAGCGTTAATGACAGAGGAGCATAGCTATGATCCACATCCATGCCTTCCCAGATGATCTCCGGATGTTCTATACTGTCTTTTTCCTCCTGTGCCTGTAAAGTATGTGAAACATTTAAAGCAAAGATTAATAGCATTAAATAAGGAGCTTTTTTTCCAGTCATCAGCAATCCGGTTTTTAAATGATAATTTACGATTGCAATTATCAGGAAAATGGCTAATGAAAAAAATGATATTTTTCAGGAAATACCAAAAAAATAGCATATATCCTATCCGGTGTAAGTAATTGCATTAGATTTTTGGGTAAGCCATGAATTTAGAACACAGCCCGGGCATAACTCTCCTACTACATGTCCCCGGCAACAAAAAAACCGGTCAACTAGCAAGCAGCATTTACTGTTCGCCAATTTACCGGTTCAATACCAATTATAGCAACAATTACCGGTTGCAAAAAAAGCTATTCCTCGCCTGAATCATTGTTATCATCAGGGTCATTATTTTTCTTTAGCTTGTCGGCATATATTGCTCCCATATTTTCATTTAAAAGCTTATTGCGCATTTCATCTATAGCATGCGGATGTATTCCGGAAATAGGGTCGTGCTTTCCATCGGCTCCGGTGATAACCGATACATTATCAACCGGGAACATGGCCAGTGTTTCGGCAAATGGCTCTACTATGCTCCTGAAATTTTCAATGATGTAGGTTTGCAGGCCTTTTGGATTTTTATTGACAAAATCGATGGTTCTTTTCAATTCATTGATCTCACCCTGGGCTTTACCGGTAATTTTGGCTGCCTCCTGTTCTGCCCGCAATATCATTTTATCCCTGGTAGCTTCAGCCGAGGTAATGATTTCAGCTTTGTATTTATTTCTGAGGAAATTAGCATTTTCTTTTTCTGAGCTTATCTCCGCCAATATGGAAGCTTTACTGGCTTCGGCATCCCTGATCGCTTTTTCAATACCGATTTTCTCATCCTGTTTCAGCTCCTGAATGGTCACTTTAGTACGTGCTCTCAGTTGTTCCAGCTCATTTTCCAATTCACGCACTTTTATTTCTGCCTCCCTGGAAATTTGTTGACTGGTTGCTTCGGCAGTAGAGCGGGCCTGGGCCACCCTGGCTTTGGCTTGAGCATCGGTAGATTGAATTCTCTTGAGCAAGGCTATATACAGATCAGGTTCATCTACGCCATCCAACCGGTGATCATCCACATCGGCTATGTTCATGGTAATTATTTCCAGGCCAATATTCTCCAGGTCACTTTTACATACATTGATCATCTTGGATACAAGGATATCTTTGTCGCGCATTACCTGCTCGGGAGTCATAGTGGCAATAGAGTCACGCAGGTGCCCTTCTATGATATATCCGGCCACACTTTTTAGTTCTTCCCAGTCGCGGGTAAGTGGCAAAATGCGCGTACAGGCTCTTTCCCTGCCCGACGTACTGGCAGCTACTCCTATACTCACGGTTGCTTTTACTTTCAGGGGAATCACGCCGGCAGCTATGGCTGAATCTACTACCACTTCAATGGTGTGAGGGGTTAGGTCCATTTTGGCAAATTTATTGATCAGAGGAATAATGAACATACGGCCACCACTGATCATAGAAAATCCTTTTCGTTTGCTTGTGCCGCTTTTTATACCCAGTTCATTACCGCCCACGATTTTCATATTGCTTATCAGCTGAATCACCAGAGTGAAGACTATCAAAGCGATAAAAACGAATGTTGCTACATATATATTCATGATTTAATTCTTTTGAGTTGGTACAGTCATAATTTCTTTCAGGCTTATGCCCATTGATTTTTCCAGTTGTTGCAGGAAGTACCCGAACGATTCCGGGCCACGGTTCACTGCCGACTTAAATCCTTCTTCTTTGTCCATGATCAGCAATGACTGGACTTTGGCCTGAGCCGCGTTCTTTTTAAAGGCTTCATAGAGGTAGGGCAATTGCTGCTGAACAAAAAGTACCAGGTTGCCTACACCTTTATTGCTTTCCATCAACTTTATTTTTTGCTCCAATATGCTGTTTTTTGCATTTTCAATTATTTCGGAAGATCGTTCTTCACCTTTGGCCACTATTGTGCGGGCTTCTTTATCCGCGTTTTCTTTTATAAGCAATTCGGTCTGGTTTTTCAGTTCCTGCAAGTCCCTGCGCAGCGTTTCAATTTCGGCCTGCCCTTTATTGTATTGCTCCGAAATTTTACTCTTGGCTTCATTGCGAGCCTGGTCAATACTGGCCTCACTTTCCCGGCGGTACATTTCCAATTGCTCACGAATGTTAAGCACTGACTCTTTTGCTTTGGATTGGGCCAGGTCTATTTCCCTTCTGGCATCTGATTCCACTTTTTCGGCCAATGATTTTAATCGTGCTTCTTCAATTTCAACCTCTTCACGTTTTTTGCTAAGTTTCTCCTTGGAAAGGTTGGCGATGTAATTGGAGCTATCCCAGATATTTTGTAAAGAAACAGAAACCACCCTCATGCCAAATGCTGTGATGTCGCTATTAATATCCTCTATCATTTCTTTTCTAAACTGGGCCCGATCACCTTCTGATGCCGGTTTCTTCAATTCCATTGGAGGGCTTTCGTCATAGTCTTCCATACCAATGGCTTCCAGTGGTGTAGCCCTGTTGAGAGCCCCCCTAAAATTACCGATCAGTGTTTTCTGCACCTGGTCTTTAATTTCCGCGTAAGATTTTCCCATCAGTCTTTCCACCGCGCTGTAAAGCATGGCTTCGTCATCGTCGTCGATACATACACAAGCAGTAGCATCGGCACCTACGGTGATACCATTGGCTGAATTCACCCCGTCTACCTGTACATTTACCGGAAGGATACGCAGGTCTAAATTATCTACACTTTGAAAGAATGGTATTATGGTGGTGCGTCCACGATCAATGCTGAAGCCAAACTTTTTACCATTTTTTATTTTTTCCCTACCTGTTACTACCAGTATTTTATCCGGAAAAGTAACTTTAATAAAAGCTTTGAATATGCTTAATAATATAAAGAAGGCAATGACTCCCACGATTCCACTTATAATGGCAGAACCAGAATCAAATAATTGCGCCCGGGCAAACTCACCCGTGTATTGGCTGGGCACGGATAGTTTAGCCACCTCCACGGCTAATGCCACGAGCAACAGATTTTTAAATTTGAAATGTTTCATTCTAATGTATTTAGTTTAAATGATTAAATTGCGTGTTCTACAACCACTATATCTTCCTTTACTTCATGTACTTGAATTTTATCTCCTACTTTAAAAGCATCCGTGGAGTTTTTTGCCCGGGCAAACCTGTCGATGTTCATACCACCAAAATGAATGCGTACCTTACCCATTTGCCCGGGATTGATACTGACCAGCACTTTTCCTTGTTCCATTAGCAGCTCGGCATCCTTCACGGTTGAGTCCAGCTTATCAGATTGAAATCGGCGAAAAGCCGCGGCAATTAACGCTACAACTATCCCTACTGCTACTGCCAAAAGGGGTGCTGATTGGTGGGTGGCTTCTGCATACAAGCCTATAGGACCAAAACCGATACAGAAATAAATAAAATGCCTAAATATGCCCAGGGTACGTAATATAAATGTACCACGGCGTGAGGACTGATGATGGCTTACATATGAACCGTCAGGGTGTACTGAAGCATGAGCGGCATCTATTACCTCGGTGGCTCCCGCATCATCGCCACCCCCGTCATCTCCTCCGCCATCGTGGTCACCACCTCCCCCGTGATCATCACCACCTACGGAACCGGTAAACATCATGAACATATCTACCAATAATACGCCTAAGCCAAATACTGTTGCAAAAATATAGATGGCAATCATAATTGTAATTTTTTAATACAAACTTATACTTTGGCTATAAAAATAATGATTTGTAGTCAATTTTAGAAATTAACTGGATCATTTATTAATTATGTTGATAAGACCTTACCTTTCCAAACTTTATTATTGGAAAAATACTGGCCCCCCAATACAACGCCTGTAAGAACAGTAACAATTAGATTGATATAAATAATGGGCGAGTACCAGGTAATAAAAGAAATTGATGATAATTAAAATCGGCAATATTACAACAGTAGATACCGCTAAAATAAAATAGGTTATACCTGAAAATCTTCCGCTTGGCACGTATACAGGCGATGTAGATGAAATTGATTTAGTGTGCATAGATCAATAATGTTGTTTTTCTCCACAAGATAATTTTTAATTTTGAAAAAATAAAACAGCTACGAAGAAAAATTTTTTAGGGGAGATACTATACTCCTATGATATTGATGCTGGTAAGCGAGAGTTTTATAAGATCACGCGAAGTTTTTTCTCTTTACAAATCATCGGGACAATAAGCGTAAGATACTAATGACGTTTCTATTTAAACGTAGCCCGCACCCTCTAATCCGTCAT
>CAZQEZ010000179.1:0-7913 GCA_964592475.1 uncultured Roseivirgaceae bacterium | reverse complement strand
TATAACGATATCCAGTGCCAATCCCGCCCATTCCAACTCCAACTTCAAATACATTCTTCCTTTTCACATCCACTAAAAACGATATGCCATAATTTATAGTAAAATTACTCCATGTGCCTCCCATATAAGGTGGCAGGGCTTTCTTGTTATCATAAAATGAAAAAGGAAAATCACCTCCTACGCTCGATCATAGCAACCGTTGCAATACCGGGCAAAAATAAGTGGTACGACCCCCAACTTCAATAACTTCCAGCCTCTCCCCGGTTTCAGGGCAACGGCCATTTTTCTGCCGCTGTTTCACCATAAAATGATCCGGAAATGCATCCCAGTCGGCAGCCTTTTCCACCGATACTTTCAGTACGTGCTGTATGCTATCCTGCAAACGTTGAAAGTCTTCCTTTGCAAGTCGATCACAGGTAGTGCCCGGGTGTATTTTACTTTGGTAAAGTACCTCATCGGCTACCCAATTGCCTACCCCAGCCAACACATTTTGGTCCAGCAATCGGGCTTTCACGGGGGCCATGCTTTTCTTTAATCTTTCAAAAAGATATTCATCTTCAATATCCAGTGCATCAGGCCCTAGTTTTTTATCCTGCTGGTATTCTTCAATATTTTCGGCCAGGTCAAGCCAGCCAAATTTACGCTTGGAATTGTAGCTGAGGCAAAACCCATTTTCAAACAGGAAAAATATTTTAGCTCTTTTTGGAGGCGTATCGTCCTGATGAAAATAACTAAAATCACCGGTCATGCCAAAATGAACTACCAGGTATCCCTGCTTTTGCAAATG
Organism: uncultured Roseivirgaceae bacterium; assembly: GCA_964592475.1. Lineage (GTDB taxonomy): Bacteria > Bacteroidota > Bacteroidia > Cytophagales > Cyclobacteriaceae > CAZQEZ01. The sequence goes on along the minus strand of CAZQEZ010000179.1, from coordinate 7,126 downwards.
CACAAACAAATATTTACCAATCCGGCTGGAACCGGTAAACTGGTTATCTTGTAAGGTTTCAATCAAATCCTTTATGGGTACTTTAAAAAGTTTTTCCGACTTTTCCGCCACCTTTATCCCGGTCACTTTTTGCCGCAGGCTGGTTTCTTCAAAATATCGTCGAAAAGTCTCTACTTCTGGTAGTTCTGGCATTATTACAGTATTTTGTGTTCTCTTATTAGCAATTCTTATCAATACCGAAAAGTTTAAATAATTGTTCAATTTGCAACAGATTTTTAAATTACTATATTTGTTCATAAAATTTATTATCTTATGAGCCTGAAAATTTTATTCAATCTATTGGTTATACTACTATTACTTTTATTGCTTTGGCAATGCAAACCTGTATCGGATAATTCTGCCCAAAAGCAGGAGGAATATAAACGCCCCAATATTTTAATAGCAATCAGTGACGATCAATCTTATCCCCATGCTTCGGCTTATGGAAGCACCAGTGTAAATACACCTGCATTTGACCAGGTAGCGAAAAATGGTGTATTATTTACCGATGCTTTTGTGGCATCTCCGGGTTGTAGTCCTTCACGGGCAGCTTTTCTCACCGGTCGCTATCCCTGGCAAATTGAAGAGGCTGGCACTCATGGCAGCTCTTTCCCAGCCAAATATGTAGTTTTTCCGGATATGCTGGAAAGTGCAAGCTACTTCGTAGGCGCAACCGGTAAAAAATGGGGGCCGGGCGATTACAAAATCAGTGGGCGTACACGTAATCCTGCTGGGCCATCTTTCGATGAAAAAACATTGGAGCCTCCACATCAATTCATTAGCAATAATGATTACGCCGCTAACTTCAAAGACTTTTTGGCTAAACGCCCTAAAGATCAACCTTTTTACTTCTGGTATGGCGCCACCGAACCACACCGGCCATTTGAAGAAGGTATTGGTAATGCTGCCGGTAAAGATCTGGCCGATGCTGATGTTCCGCCTTTTTTACCAAAACATGAAGAAATCCAAAGTGATATCCTCGATTATGCCATTGAAATTGAATGGTTTGACCAGCATTTGGCTAAAATGCTGAAAATGCTGGAGGAAGCCGGTGAACTTGAAAATACCATCGTGATTGTAACTTCTGATAATGGGATGGCTTTTCCCCGGGCCAAGGCCAATGTTTATGAGTATGGTATCCATGTTCCTCTGGCCATCAGCTGGCCTCTGGCTGTCCCGGCAAATCGAACCATTGAAGACCCGGTAAGCTTGCTGGATTTAACTAAAACCATTCTGGAAGCCACCCAAACCCCAATAACAGCAGAATATCCTTTGTCAGGAACTAACATCCTGCCCTGGTTACAATCCGAGCAATCCGGCGTAATGGATGAAAATAAAGTGGTTTACGCGGGCAGGGAAAGGCATTCCAGTTCCCGCTGGAACAACAATACATATCCGCAACGGTCTATTCGTTCCCATCAATATTTGTACATCCGTAATTTTAAGCCGGAAAGATGGCCTGCCGGCGCTCCCCAAAAATTTGACAAAGAAGGCAAACTGGAACCTATGCACAGTGGCTATCATGACATTGATGCCGGTGCCAGCCTTTCATTTCTAACAGAGAATTTTGATAATGATAGCATTGCTCAATATTTTCACTGGGCTGTTGATCATAGACCGGCTGAAGAACTTTATGATATTGAGAAAGACCCCGGATGCCTGTACAATTTGGCACAAGCACCTGATATGGCCGAGGTGAAGGAAACTTTGAGCAAGCAATTGATAACCTATTTGAAGGAAACTGAAGATCCCCGGGTAACAGGCAATGGAGATGTATGGGAGGGGTATCCCCGTTTAAAAGGCTCTATTAGGGATTTTCCAAAACCAGGTTGGGCAACTTCTCAGTAAAATTGGAACAATCACAGCTATTATATTTTTTAATTAAAACCAAATTATTATGAAAAATATTAACAGAAGGAAATTTTTAACCCAGTCGGCAGTTGCTGCAGGTGGGTTAAGTTTAGGCGTAAATGCTTTGTCTGCCAGTAAAGTTTTAGGCGCCAACGATAAAATCAGGGTAGGTTTTATTGGTGTGGGCAACAGAGGTACCCAACTGCTTACCCGTTTCATGGAAAACGATGATGTGGAAGTAGCTGCGCTCTGTGATGTTTATGAACCTTACACCACCCGCAATAATTCGGAAGTACACCCACGCTATGTGGAGATAGGTAAAATTCCGCAGATGGGAGAGAAGTTCCCTAACAAAGTCAAGCAGTTCAAGGATCATCGCCAGCTATTGGACGACAAAGACATTGATGCGGTGGTAATAGCTACTCCCGACCACTGGCATGCCATACAAGCCATACAGGCGATGGAAGCCGGTAAAGATGTATTCGTGGAAAAGCCACTTACGATTACTTTAAAAGAAGGCCGCATGATGGTAGATGCTCAAAAGCGAACTGGCCGCACCGTACAGGTAGGACTTAACCGCCGTGGCTCATCTATTTACCATGAACTATCCAAGAAAGTACCTGAAGGACTGGTAGGAAAGATAACCACTGCCAATGCCTATCGCATCAGCAATATGTATCCTAATGGAATTGGTAATATGCAACCGGAAAATCCACCGGCTAATTTCGATTGGGACATGTGGCTTGGACCACGGGCATACCGGCCTTATCAATACAACATCGCTCCTTATTTTTTCCGTTGGTGGAGCGACTACTCTTCCCAAATGGGAAATTGGGGCGTACATTACATGGATTGTATCCGCTGGATGATGGGCGAGCAGGCACCGGTGGCTATTACGGCGCATGGGGGAAAATATGCATTAAAAGACGACCGTACCATTCCTGACACGATGGAAGTATTTTTCGAGTTTGCCTCAGGGGCAGTAGTACAATTCAGTATTTATGAAGCCAGCAGTGGACGGGGCGTACCCGGTGGTGAAGTGGAACTTCGAGGCAGCAAAGGAACATTGATAGCCAGTCAAAATGGCTATGAAGTGATACCGGCCCGCTCAGGTCAATTCCAGGATTGGAAACAATTGGTAGAGCCTATGAAAGTGGATATTGAAAGTTCAGCCCAGTTTGGCGATTTAGGTATAAAAGAAGATTCAACCGCTCGTTTGATTCGTAACTTCCTCGATTGTGTAAAAAGTGGTGAAACTCCCTGGTGTACCCTGGAAGAAGGACATCGTTCCACCAGCTTTGCTCACCTGGCCAACATTGCCCTGGTAGCCAAGGAAAGAATCGAATGGGATCCGGAAGAAGAAGTGATTACCAACAATAAAGCAGCCAATGATCTGCTGCATTATGAGTATAGGAAAAAGTGGGACGTGATATGATGTTGAAAATGGATCGTAGAAATTTCATAAAAACTGCAGGAATGGCTGGTATGGCCATTCCATTGAGCAATATTTCACTGGAAACCCCTTTAGCCAAACCTGAAATGCCCATCTGCATTTTTTCAAAGCAATTGCAATGGCTCAATTATGATGAAACTGCCCGCGTAATCAAAGAAATAGGTTTTGATGGTGTTGATCTCACGGTAAGACGGGGTGGTCATGTGAAATCTGAGAACGTGGAAAAGGATTTGCCGGTGGCTGTGAATGCATTTAAAAAACAGGGATTGGTAGTACCCATGATAACCACCAACGTGAACAATGCAGAGGAAGGTATCCACACAAGAGTTTTGAAAGCAGCCAGTAAAGAAGGTATCAGCTATTATCGTATGGGTTACCTGGGGTATGACGACCAACCTATTCCCGAAACCCTGGAAAATCATGGCAAACAATTGCGGCATCTGGCAGAATTAAATCAAGAACTTGGTATCACGGCAGTTTACCAAAATCATTCCGGTGGTAGGGTAGGAGGCCCGGTATGGGATATCTGGTACATGATCAAAGATTTGAAGCCTGATTTAGTGGGAGTGCAATACGATGTACGGCATGCCATAGTAGAAGGGGGATATTCCTGGTACAGAGGCATGGAACTATTAAAGCCCTGGATCAGTAATCTGGTGTTTAAAGATTTTCTCTGGCAGCAAAATGAAAATGGGGAATGGAAAGCAGTTTCGGTACCTTTGGGAGAAGGTATGGTAGATTGGCCAAAGTTTTTTGAATTGGTGAAAAAATGGAATATAAGTGGCCCTGTTTCGGTTCATTACGAATATCCATTACTAACAGATAAAGAGCAGAAATTGGGCAAGCCGGCAAAAGTAAAGCGTACAATTGAAGTTATGCAAAAGGATTTGTTAACCCTTAAAGGCTGGTTTAAAGAATATGGTATTTGATAACCGGCAGTTGATGACCAATTGCCGTAAATGAAATTGAAATTATTTCGTCCGGCTTCCGATCACTATCGTGGATGCAATCAGGATGCCAGATACTGTGCCTTTACAATGCATATGACAGTTAAAAATAAACGATAGGCCAGTAAAAACTTAAACATAAAAGAAAATGAAATTTAACAGAAGAGAATTCATAAAAAGTTCAACCATAGCAGCTACAGGAATAAGTTTAACAGGAGGACAATTAATGGCAAACTCAAAACCCCCGGAAGCAAAAAAAATAACCATTGCTGAAGTTTCTTCAGACTTTGAAAGAGAACCTTTGGTTAGACCCTTTGGATTTAAAGGAGGCTTCATGACCGAAATCTGGCAAACCGCCTCCTGGATGCAAAGTAATAGCGGCATCAGTAAGATCGGTCTTTGTACCCAAAACGTGCTTTGGTCCGATGCACAGGTTTTTGCCGGACATTCAGAAAGTGGAGGCAATGCTTTGATGTATGCCATTACCGAAAGGGCCATGCAAATAGCCAAAGGTAAAAGTTTCGAAACCCCGGTGGATTTACTGGAGCAGATTCTGCCTGAAGTTTATGATTTTGCTAAAACAGTAACCAAAAATCCTGAGCTTCGGGAAACGTTTGCTCTCAATGCCCTGGTGGGTCTGGACAATGCTGTCTGGTTATTGTACGCGGCTGAACATGGCATTTCTGATTTTGATGCGCTCATCCCCGAAAAATATAAACCAGCGCTTTCTCACCATCATGATAAAGTAGCCAGTATTCCCCTGATGGCCTATTCTATTCCCATTTCGGAAATAAAAGAAGCCGTGGAGCAAGGTTACTTTTTTATGAAAATTAAAATTGGCCAGCCCGGCACCCAGGCAGAAATGCTGGAGAAAGATAAAGAGCGATTATCGGCTATACACAAAGCCATTGGCGATAAGCGTACTCCTTATAGTAAAGATGGCAAATTGCCTTATTATTTCGATGCCAATGGCCGCTATGAAAGCAAGGAAACTTTACAGCAGCTGCTGGAACATGCCAAAAAAATTGGTGCCTTTGAGCAAATTGCCATAATAGAAGAACCATTTCCGGAGCATCTTGAAGTTGACGTGAATGACCTGGGGGTACGTATAGCTGCCGATGAAAGTGCCCATACAGACAAATATGCACTGAAAAGAATTGAAATGGGCTACCAGGCCATTGCTTTGAAGGCAATAGCAAAAACCATGAGTATGACCATGAAAATTGCGCAGGTAGCCCACGATCATAATGTACCCTGCTTTTGTGCCGATCTTACCGTGAATCCGATCCTGATAGACTGGAACAAGGCAGTGGCTGCACGATTGGGCGATTTTCCAGGTTTGGGAGGATTAGGGCTTTTAGAAACCAATGGTCACCAGAACTATAAAAACTGGGAGCAAATGGAAGAATATCATCCATACACTGATGCCAGCTGGCGAGAAACCAGGAATGGAGTTTTCGAACTAAATGAAGATTATTGGCAAAAGGATGGAGGTATTTTTGCTGAATCTGAGCATTACCAAAGGATGTTTGCTCATATGGAGAAGTAGATTGAGGCATGGCCAGAAAAAAGGATGACATTTTACTTAAAAGTGCATTTGAAGAATTTTTCCCAGAGTTGCTTCAATTCTTTTATCCTGATGATGTAAATTCATTCGATTTTAAAAAAGGCATAGAATTTTTGGACAAAGAACTGCAAGAAATTTTACCTGAAATTGCGAAAAAGGGTGGAACACGGTATGTGGATCTTCTTGCAAGATGCTATTTAAAAAATGGCAAAGAGGAGTGAGTACTTGTACATATTGAAATTCAAGATAAAAGTCAACGCGAATTTTCAGAACGAATGTTTGAATATTGGTATAGAATTTATGACCGTTATAAAGTAAATGTGGCTTCTTTGGCAGTTTTCACTGGCTCAAAAACTGCTACTTTACCTTCTCATTTCAGTAAAAAGTTCTTAAAAACCAGGATGCAATTCGAATATCCGGTGTATCATATTTTTGATCATTCGGAAAAGGAACTTTTATCTATGAAAAATGCGTTTTCCATATTAATATTGTCAGCTCAGAAAGCTTCGTTGAGAGGAAAGATTCCCGAGCAAGAACTTTCTATTCAGCGTTTATTTTTAGCTAAAGAGTTAATTAATAAAGGATTTATGACCATATCAAAATAATAAAATTTCTAACTTTTTTAAAAAACTATATTTTTGTTAAAGACAAGGATATAAACGATCAATTTAATAAACAAATTGAAACTATAACTGGAAAAAAAGATCCTATGGGCATAATAGAAACAGTAAAAATGCTTGCCGAAGAAGAGGCGCGAGAAAAAGGACTCAAAGAAGGTAAAGTTTTGGGCAAGGAAGAGAAAACGGTACAGATAATTAGAAATCTTTTTACTTTGAATAAGTTTTCAATAGCCGAAATTGCGCAAATTGCTGAAGTATCAGAAGAATTTGTGTTGAAAATGAAAGGAGAACTTTAACCCATGCTTCTTAATAAGAATCTTACCTTGACAGAAGACATTTTTAACTAAAGATTAAAAATAAAGACCCTTCCGGGGGGTAAGAGGCATAGCCGTCAACCTAAGACTTATGAAGGCCCGAAGGGTCGGAAATCAATAGCACAGGGTGCAGCCCTGTGCTATTGATTAATATGGGCAATAGCCCCAAAGCGGGCGAAATCAATGGTCATGTTGGATTAAACTGACATTATTACCTTAATTAATTATTTAGGTAAAAAAAATGGGAGTGGGTGAATGATGAAATTCTCAGTTTTAAACGCTTAGCTTTTTACTTCTCTCACCGGGGCTTTAGCAAATAAGGCGCAACAAACTTC
>CAZQEZ010000178.1:0-7925 GCA_964592475.1 uncultured Roseivirgaceae bacterium | reverse complement strand
AAAAATGGCGAATAAATTAAATTAAATAAAACTCAATTTGGAGATCAGGCTGCATTTTTCTTAAAAAAAGTAAATTGCCTATTATGAGCGATTTTAAATAAACCCTTATAAGCTGCTTCAACAATGTTTTTCTAATGTAAAAACTATATTTATTGTTTATAATATAACCCAATTCCTGATTTTACGTGTATATAAATGTTATGTCTAATATTTATTTCATATCATTTATTGTTTTTGGAATTATCGTAGTAGCAGGTATTGCAGCGGCAATTCTGGGAATTATATATAATAAGCAAAATCATTAATTTTTACCCTTCAGCTTATTACATGTTTAAGGTATCTCCTAATTCATAGGGATCTCCCTCCTCATTTGGATATTCAAATAATGGTTTCTTTTTATACTGAACCTTTGTATTATCCTTGTCTATCAATCTATGTTGATTTTCTTCTATAAAATCATTAAGATTTTTAGCAATCATATCATAACGAGAACGATAGATCAATAACATACTTTGCGCTTGATTAAGGTCATCAATTAATTCTTGCATAAGCGGGTAATTTTCAAAATTAGGATGATTATAGGCGTATTGAGTAATCCTGCTTATCACCTCACTACTTGCAGAATCATATTCATCGATAACTTCAGAGTTGATCATGGTTTCCTGCGTGTATCGCATATTAGCCAAACCGTCAATCATATTCATATAGGTCTGATATTCTTCTTCACTATAATTATTGGTATTAGCTACTTCTTCTACCAACCTTCGCAAGTATGCTAGCTTTTTTTCATCGTCTTCTACCATCTGCTGCCAGGCATTTTCCAAACTATCATTGAGAGCGTAATAGGTAGCTCTTAACGAGTCCAATTGTTCTGCTGATAACTGCTCTTCCTTTTTGCCTCCACAATTTAATAGCGAAAGAGATAAAATACTTACTAAAAATACAAATCCAATCTTGTTCATAACTTAAACTTTACATTTTAAGAGCTAACTTTGTTTTTTAAACTGACAAATTATGCGAATACCTAAATATAACAATATTTTTGAATATATCAATAAATTAAGAACCAGACTTTATCTTTTAATTGCCCTGCCTATAATAGTTTTCGGTTTTTTATATCTTGAATTTTCAAGAGGATTATCCGGCAACAAGCCAGAAAGCCTTGATTTCAATGCCATAACTTCAGCAATGCTGGTTGCCGCCTTTGCCAGTAGTATTTTTGCTGCTTATTATTATTTTCATCAGCAAATAAAAAATATAAGAGAGTTACCCAACCGCAAACAACAATTAGAAGCTTATTTTAAAATTAGCATGGTTCGGTTTTATATAATTTTATCAGGAATAATAGTAGTAACTATAGCTTACTGGCTCACTTACAACACCTATTTTGCTGCTTTTTTTATTGGATACATGTTTTTAATCAGCCTTAACAATCCTAACATGTACCAGGTATTCCGGCATTTACGATTAAGTAAAGAGGCAAGAGAAAAATTAATTTCTCAAGAATTTGAAAATTAGTAAATTTACTTTTGAAACTGAATCATACACAAAACTCCCGATTTTTATGAAAAAAATTTTATTAGCCAGCTTGCTACTTTTTATCCTACACAGCTGTACCCCAAAAAAAGCAGGCCCTCCCAATGTGTTATTAATAGTAGCCGACGACCTTGGCTGGACAGACCTGGAGAATTATGGCAGCACCTTTTACGATACACCAAACTTAAATAAATTAGGTGATTCCGGTATAAAATTCACAAATGGTTATGCCACATGTCCCGTTTGCTCACCGTCTCGAGCAAGTATAAATACGGGGAAGTATCCGGTCAAAACTGGCATAACAGACTGGATACCAGGAAGAAAAAATTATGCTGCCGGAGACTCATTAGATCGTTGGATAGCTGCGGATAATGAGTTTGAACTTGACCTGGATGAAAATACTATAGCTGAGCTGCTTCTTGAGCGAGGCTACCGCACCATGTTTAGTGGCAAATGGCACTTGGGTGGTGATGGATACCTACCTCAAAATCAAGGCTATCAAATAAATGCGGGAGGCTATAGCAGAGGAGCTCCAAAACATGCTGGCGAAGAATGTGATGGATACTTTGCACCTTTTTGCAACCCTCAATTAGAAGAAGGGCCTACCGGAGAGTATTTACCTGAAAGGCTGGCAAAAGAAACCCGAGAATTTATTCAGCAAGATATAGATCAGCCATTTTTTATCAACCTTTCTTTTTATTTAGTACACACACCTTTGCAAGCCAAAGAAGAATTAAAAGCTATCTACCAAGATAAAAGAGAAAGAGTGGACACCACCAATGAATTGCTGTATGAAACCGAATGGATGAAAAACGCGACCACTAGCAATTCTTATAAAGTTAGACAAAAGCAAGCCCACGTAACCTACGCGGCTATGGTAAAAGCACTAGATGAAAACGTAGGTCGAGTGCTGGAAGAGCTGGAAAAAAATGGAATGCTAGAAAATACACTGGTAATTTTTACTTCTGACAATGGTGGATTGGCCACTTCTGAAGGCTCTCCCACCTCAAACTTACCACTACGGGCTGGTAAAGGATGGCTCTATGAAGGAGGCATTCGAGTACCGTTCATGATCAAATTACCAGGCAACTTGCAATCCGGACTCACATCTGAAGTGCCAGTAACAGGAGCCGACATTTTACCAATTATTATGCATACTGTAGATGAAAAATATCGCCCAGCAGCTTCAATTGATGGAGAAAATATTTTGCAAACTTTAGATAAACCTACAGAAAGGCCTCTTTTTTGGCATTACCCACACTACTCCAACCAGGGGGCCAACCCCGGAAGTGCCATTAGGCTGGGGGATTACAAACTGATAGACGATTTTGAAACAGGTGAGGTAGAACTTTATGACCTAAGCACTGATATAGGAGAAACCAATAATCTTGCTGAAGAATTGCCTGAGATTAGAGATAAACTATTAAGTGAACTGCAAGATTGGCGAGATAAAAACAATGTGCTTATGATGGAAAAAGAAAATGAAAATTGGCTTGGAGTAATACAATAAGAACCAAAATAAAATATAGGTAGAACCTTTATAGATTCCACCTATATTTTTAAACATCGAATTTTATTCCCTGAGCCAATGGCAATTCTTTGCCATAATTGATGGTGTTTGTTTGTCGGCGCATGTAAAACTTCCAGGCATCGGAGCCAGATTCACGGCCACCACCGGTTTCCTTTTCTCCACCAAAGGCACCTCCAATTTCTGCCCCGGAGGTACCAATGTTAACATTGGCAATGCCGCAATCGGAGCCGGCATGCGAGAGAAATATCTCACTTTCCTGCAAGCGATTGGTAAAGATGGCGGATGACAGTCCTTGCTTCACCGCGTTTTGTAAGGCTATCGCATTTTCAACTTCGCCTTCATATTTTATTAGATAAAGAATAGGAGCAAAGGTTTCTTCCTGAACAATTTGATAATGATTTTCTGCTTCTATTAATGTAGGTTGTACATAATTTCCCGCGTTATATTTATCTCCTTTCAATGGTTTGCCACCATACAATATTTTACCCCCTTCTATTTGGGCTTGACCCAAAGCTTGCTCATACGCTTTCACGGCATCAATATCAATCATAGGTCCTACTAATATACCCTCTTCAAGTGGATTGCCAATTGACAATGTTTTATAAATCTGCAACAACCTTTCTTTTACTTTTTCAAAAATATCCTGATGGATAATTAATCGACGGGTAGAAGTACAGCGCTGTCCACAAGTACCCACCGCACCAAAGACTGTGGCACGCATGGCCATTTCCAGGTCAGCTTCAGGTGTGATAATGATGGCATTGTTACCACCTAATTCTAATAAAGACTTGCCGAGTCGAGCCCCAACTGTCGCTCCTACTTTTTTACCCATGGCGATAGAACCTGTAGCCGAAACTAAAGGTATACGTTGATCATGAGATAACATAGCTCCTACTTCGGCACCTCCATTGATCAGGTTAAAAATACCTTCAGGCAAATTGTTTGCTGCCAATACACGGCCAACTATTTTTTGACATGCAATGCCACACAAAGGGGTTTTCTCGGAAGGTTTCCAAATTATTACATCACCACACACGGCAGCGATCATAGCATTCCAGCTCCATACTGCCACCGGAAAGTTAAATGCAGAAATAATCCCTGTTATACCTAAAGGGTGATATTGTTCATACATTCTATGCTCAGGCCGCTCAGAATGCATGGTAAAACCATGCAGTTGACGAGATAATCCAACAGCAAAATCACAGATATCAATCATTTCCTGAACCTCGCCCAAGCCTTCCTGGTATATTTTTCCACATTCTATCGAAACAAGCTTTCCTAATGGCTCTTTGTATTTTCTCAATTCAATACCAATCTGTCGTACAATATCTCCTCTCTTGGGAGCAGGCAGCAGCCGCCACTCTTTAAAAGCCTTTTCTGCAGTTTCAACTACTAAATTGAAATCCTTTTGATTGGCTACTTCAACTTTTGCAATTTCTTCATTATTAATTGGAGATGTCACATTTATTTTATCCTTGGTACCCAGAAGGGCCCAGTCATTACCAGTACAATAGGCACTGTTTAGGTCAGCTATTTCCAGATCAGAAAAAATTGTTTTTACTTTAGAATACAGGTCGATCATCTTCTTTATTTTTTTGGGTTGAAATATTTTCTTTAAACTGAATACCAAAACTCAATAATTCTTCTAAAACGGGTTGATAAATTTCCCTTTTTACCGGCAATTGCAATCCTGATAAATTTATTTTTCCTAGCAAAATTAATTTAGCAGCGATGCCCATGGGCAAACCCACTGTTTTTGCCATTGCAGTTTCTTCGGCATTTTTACCTGTAACTACCATCGCGCTAGTTTGGTGCAGGTGCTCATGTTCATTATGATAAAAAAACTTGTGCCACATTACAATCATATCCTGGTCTTGTGGCTGCATGTTCCATTTTTTACATAAAATATGTTCAAGAATTTGCGCAGGTGTAGCATTTTTAATCCCGATTACTTCATCAGAAAAAATACCTAGCTCATAAAGTTTTTCTTTTAAGTCAGAGTCTTGATCAATTTTTAAATAATGCATGAGCTTTAATTCAACCGAATCGTATGGATTGTATGGTAAAAAAGAATTTATAAACTCTCGAAATGTCATGCTTTCAGAACCTTCTATAATAAAGCTATCGTCGGTGGCTCCTAATTGCACGAACATGTTCCAGGCACGGCAAAAACCGGGTCGGCGAAGCGTACCTCGATAAATGGTTTCCGTATCATGCAGTTGATATTTGTCAATATATTGCAACGAGTCCCGATTAGCATACCCCTCAAAACTACCATATCCCTCAATCTGAATACGTTCGGTACGACGGAATAATCGACCATAAGGAATATATTTGAATTTGCCATTATGTAAAAACCTTACAGTACCGCCTTGACCAGCCAATACTACATTGCGAGGGTTCCAGCTAAACTTGTATTTCCATTCATTATTATCGCTGCCGGGTGCCATTAGCCCGCCGGTAAATGATTCAAAGCAAGAAATTTTATAACCTTGCGATTTAATTTTATCAATCACACGCGTAGCAGACATATGATCTATTCCCGGATCTAAGCCCATTTCATTAAGCACCAGGATGCCCTTTAATTCAATCTCTGCCTGCATAGCCAGCATTTCTTTCGACTGGTACGATGGAGTAACCAAATTTATTCTTGCTTTTAAGCAACTTTCTAATACCAAAGGATGAAATCGAGCAGGCACCATAGAAAGCACTAAGTTTGACTGAGCTACCAAACGATCACGCGCCTCTTCATCTAATACATCCAGCCCTATAGCTTCGCACTTAGGCATTCCAACTATTATTTTATGTAGTTGTCCTACATTTTTATCGGCTACTACAATATTCCAAGCATATAGAGCTGCTGCATCAGAAAGATACTGTAGCAATGCTGAAGATGATTTACCAGCGCCGATTACGAGTATTTGTTTCAAAAATTATAAATTCAGAATTAAAATAATAATATCAAATATAGAATTATTCATTGCAATTTACAGGATTATTAGGTTATTTTAGTATTTTATTTTGGTTTTCTCTTAAGCCTTACTGTTGAAGAATTGATTACATTGTTTATTAAATTTATAAAAAAATGAATTGGTATATTAAAGTTTTAACTCAATATTCTGTTTTTAGTGGCAGAGCAAGAAGAAAAGAATATTGGATGTTCAGCTTGTTCAATATAATCTTTGCCCTGGTGGCATTAATTATAGACAATATATTGGGATTTACCATTGACAATTCACCCTTTGGTATATTTTATTTTTCTTACAGTTTGATAGTTTTTATTCCCGGCTTAGCTGTTCTGGTACGCAGGCTTCACGATGTAGGCAAAAGTGGCTGGATGATCTTAATCTCTCTTATTCCAATAATTGGAGCCATATGGTTGTTGGTACTTCTAGTGCAAGATAGTGAATCAGGAACAAACCAATATGGGGAACCTCAAAAAAAAGCAGATAATAATACGGAGGCTTCTTATGATGCTGTATTTAGTGATAATATTGTATTATTAGTAGTTATTTACATGTTTGTTAGTAACTTATTTTATACCATAGTGCCAAAAGTATTTGACAATTATTTCTTATTGGAATGGTTTAAACCTGTTAATTTTATGATTGGATTAGTATGGGCAATAGTACCCTTGACACTTGCTTTTACAATTAAAAAAGATTCAAAAAAAGTTGCTCTTTTAGTATTGGGGGCGCTATACTTTGGTTATGTAACTTATGAATCAATTAATAAATTAACACTTTAATTAAAAAACTTACCCGAGATGGAATCACCTCTAAACTGCTTAAAAATTATGCTGCCAAGCGACTAATTTTCCGGTAAAAAGATAAATGAAAATTATTCAGCCTGCAGATGTAATTCCAAGCACAGGAGAGCTTATTTCGAATAGCGTAGACAAAATTATCATTGCAACTATCGATTTTGATATTCAAAAATATCCCCCTCTTTGGGATATATTGAAAAGTCAAAAAGAAATGGGTGTTAAGCTGTTCTTTTATACCGGAAATTCTTTTATTGGAAGCCATATAAGCGATTTATTGCAGGTTAAAGATCCACTCATAATACGTAATCTGAATTTTAACCTGGTAATAAATGACCAACAAGCTTTGATTAGTACCCAACATTTTGGATCTCCTACAAATAGTAAGCATGAGGTAAGCTTACTTACTGAAACAGAGCAGGAATACCAAGAAATTTTTACCTATTACGTCGAATATTTACATGAAAATGCCTCACAACCTTCAAGTTATTATTTATTAAATACTGAAACACTAAATGAAAGTGTATTGCTTAACTATCTGGTTCCTTATAAAAAGTATAAAGATGTAAACATAATAAAGAAATATCACCCCTTATCGACTTACATTGCTTCTTTGGGTTACTTACATCAAGGTATAAAAATAGGCAGCTGGTTATATTTTAATGAGGAAGGCATTTTAAATCGAATAGAAAATCATGAAAAAGGGTTGCCCGTCCAACAGAAAATAAACTTGAAAGAAGAAATAAACAAAAAATATATGTTTTACTCTTTTGTAAATATTATAGGTGGCTTATATCAAGTTTCTATTCACGGTGTAAACTTAAGTACCAGTTTTGAAGAAATGATTGGCACACGTAATCGAAATGTTTTTTTTGATAAGATACAGCAATACTATAAGATTAAATTTCCTCCTTGTGCCATCCATAATTTAGCAGAGCTAATCGATTTGACCTTATCTCAAATGGAAAAGAAAAAAGGTAAAGCTGTGTGGCAAAAGCTTATACAAAAAAAATAAATGTTTATCCAAATACTTAATTTAAGGTTCTATGTGAAATTGTGTGGATAGTTGAATTTTAATTTATTTTTTGTTATTGC
>CAZQEZ010000177.1:0-8048 GCA_964592475.1 uncultured Roseivirgaceae bacterium | reverse complement strand
CTGGTGTATGACGTAAACCAAAAGCGGGTAGCAAAAATGCTGAAGCTCTGCCGCCGGTATCTTAACTGGATACAGAATTCGGTCTTTGAGGGAGAGATTACGGAAGTGAAGTTGAAGGAATTGAAGCTGGAAGCAAAGAAGCTCATGGATGAGCAGGAAGACAGTTTGATTATTTTTAAAAGCAGGGAAGCCAAATGGCTGGATAAGGAGATCATAGGTATAGAGCGTTCCAGCCTGGATAATTTCATTTAAGGTTGTCGATCGAAAAGTGTATACAAATTATTTGGCCCGGGATCACTTATTTTTTTATAAAAATGTTCTTTAAAGCCACTCTAATAGCGGTTGTCGAAACCCGGGCATAATCGTATTAATCGCGATAGACATTAGCCCTCGGCCATCGATCATTAATCGCACCATAAATAATATTTTACCCATTTGGGTAAAAATTTCTTCTTTTTCTTGCAAATTCAAATCCTTTTACACTCCTTTGCGTATTATTACCCAAATGGGTAAAATATTGCATGGAAAGATTAAATCAAAATACTGAAGACAGAATTATACAAGCGGCCACGGAGATTTTTGAAAAAAAAGGCTTCGAAGGAGCGCGTATGCGAGAAATCAGCGACCATGCCAACATCAACAAAGGGCTTCTTCACTATTACTTTAAAACCAAGGACGCTCTATTCTATGCCATATTCTCCCGGGCACTGAACTTTATGATAAAGAACCTTTACGGCATGTTAGCTTCAGAAGCGTCCATTTTTGAAAAAATCGACATGTTTGTAGAAAAATACATGTCTTTCCTTTTGGCCAATCCCCGGCTACCACTTTTTGTGGTTTCCGAATTAAACCGGGAACCTGACCGGCTGATTAAAAGTGTGAAAAAAAGTATTGACTTTCAGCCCAATGTAAAACTGTTTAAAGAAAGTATAGAAAAGGCTGTAGCTAATAAAGAAATTAAGCCAATCGATTACCGTCAGTTGTTAATCAACCTGATATCCCTATCTGTTTTTCCCTTCGTTGCCCGCCCAATGGTACAATCAATTTTAGGCTATGAAAATAATGAATACAAGCAAATGCTGATAGAAAGAAAAGAATTAATCAAAAATTTTATAAAAAATGCAATTGAATTTAAAGAATAAATTTTTTTACCCATACATTACCCAAATGGGTAATCATTGGCGAAAGCTGCTTTGGCTACAGGTGGTAATTTCTTTCCTTTTAACACCGGCAAAAGCAGATACCTTGTCTTTGGCACAAGCTTTTAACCTGGCAGAAGTCAATTTTCCCTTGCTCCGGCAGCAGGATTATAATAACGCCCTGGCCAGGGTGAACCTGGAAAAACTGGAGATCAATTATCTGCCATCGTTACACTTAAGTGGTCAGGCCACTTACCAGTCGGAGGTGGTGAGTTTTCCATTTAACCTCCCTAATGCAGAACCATTACAGTTGCCCAAAGAAAGATTTCAAGTTACTCTGGATGTGAACCAGACCCTGTATGATGGGGGTAGTACCCGGGCCATGAAGCAGTTGGAGAAAGATCAGAATCTTGTCAATAATCAACAAGTAGAAGTGGATATTCATCAACTAAAGCAGACAGTGAGCAGTGTGTATTTTGCTGCTTTGTTATCTGCACAGCAAAAAGAAATTCTGCTGCAAAACCTGGATTTGCTGGAAACAAAATCAGAAACTATGCAAGCAGCGGTAACAGGTGGAATTGTACTGGAAAGTGATTTGCTGAAATTAGAGGCTGAAATTTTAAAACTAGAACAGCAAATTTCACAGGTAGAATTGAACCGTAAGTCTTCATTGCAGGTATTAGAAATCCTGATGGGTAAACCATTAGATAGAGGGATTAAATTGGAAATGCCCAGGCCCGAAATCAAGGAAGCAGATGAAACAAGCAGGCCGGAAATCACGCTGCTGGATTTGCAACAGCAAACCTTGCAATCTAAAAATGCTCTCACCCGTAGTCAATATGCACCTAAAGTATCCGCTTTTGTACAGGGGGGGGTGGGGTATCCCAATCCCCTCAACTTTTTTGATGATGAATTGAGTCCATTTTATCTGGCGGGTGTACGTACACAATGGAATCTGTGGAGTTGGAATAAAAGCGCCAGGGAAATTCAGGTAAATAAAATTCAGTCGCAGCAGATATCCAACCGGAAAGAAAACCTGGAGCGAAACATCAGCATTGCCATGGAAAAGCAAAAATATGAAATTGATAAGCTGCAGCAGTTATTGCAAAAAGATGCGGAAATAATCAATAAGTACAAGAAAATCAGATTGCTTACATCTTCTCAGTTGGATCAAGGAATTATTACTACCAGTGAGTATCTGGAGCAGGTCAACAACGAAACCCAGGCAATGCTCAATCAGCAATTCCATGAGATACAGCTCAACCAGTCAAAAATTAATTATCAGTTGGAAAAAGGAACTTTATAAATATGAAAAATTTACTTGTGATGAAAAGAATGCTAATTTTATTGTTGACCACGGCAACTTTTTCAGGTTGTGGCTCTGAAACTCCTGAAACAGATGCTTACGGGAATTTTGAAGTGACGGAGATTAATGTCTCCGCTCCCCTGGCCGGAAAAATTATGTATTTGAAACCGGAAGAAGGAAGTAATGTAGGTAAAGGTGAATTAATTGGTTTAATTGACACCACTCAGTTGCACCTGAGAAAGAAACAACTGGAAGCCCAGCAGCAATTAATACTTTCCCGAAAGCCAAATATAGCTACACAAATTGGGGTACTTCAAGAGCAAATGCAAAATGCAACGCGTGAGCATGATAGATTTAAACAATTGGCAAATGAAGGCGCAGCTACTTCCAAACAAGTAGACGAGTTGCAGGATCGAATTTCAGTTTTGCAAAAACAGATTCAAAATGCCCGCAGCCAAATGGGGCCGGTAAATAATGAGTACGAAATGATCGCTACTCAAATTGAGCAAGTCGAATCCCAAATCGAAGATGCAACCATTGAAGCCCCTATGGATGCCACCGTGATTCTTAAACTAGCCGAAGCTTCGGAAATTGTACAACCCGGAATGGCACTGCTCAGGATAGCTAAAACCGACACACTCACGCTCAGGGCTTTTGTAAGTGGTTCACAGCTGAATAAAATCGGACTGGGGCAGCAGGTGTCTGTCTTTATCGATAAAAGCAGGGATGAGATGGAGGAATATAAGGGTACCATTCGCTGGATTGCCAGCCAGGCTGAGTTCACACCCAAAATTATTCAAACAAAAGAAGAACGGGTAGACCTGGTGTACGCGGTGAAAATTGCAGTACCCAATCCGCAGGGAACACTGAAGATTGGGATGCCGGCGGAGGTAGTGCTGGATCACAGCCGAATGACGATGGATGACTGATGCCGAAAGATAGATGACCACAGAAATGATGATTGCTTATCGATGACGTTCTTGTTTTAGGCAGCCTTAAAAAATATGGCGTCATCCTCCGGGTTTGTAACCTGAATGCCTGAGACCACGCATTTGAAATGCGGAAATAAGGATACATTGAAATTGTGAATAATTGGGTTATAAACCAATTTAAAAGAAACAGAAACAAACATGATACAAATTGAAAACATCAATAAATCTTTTGGGGAAACCAAAGCCCTGAAGGAGGTAAACCTGCAGATAGAAACAGGTGCTTTGTTCGGCCTGATAGGCCCTGACGGGGCGGGTAAGACTACCTTGTTTCGCATACTGGCAACTTTGCTGTTGCCGGATAACGGTCGGGCTTCCATAGCTGACTGGGATGTTGAAAGGCAGTTCAGGAAAATTCGGAATCACGTGGGTTACATGCCTGGAAAATTTTCACTTTATCAGGATTTAACTGTGGAGGAAAATCTGCAGTTTTTTGCCATTACTTTCAGTACTACCATCGAAGAAAACTATCATCTGATAAAAGACATCTACAGCCAGATTGAGCCTTTCAAAGACCGCAAAGCAGGCGCTCTTTCGGGAGGAATGAAACAGAAGCTGGCATTAAGTTGTGCGTTGGTGCACAAGCCCAGTGTACTTTTGCTGGATGAGCCCACTACCGGTGTGGATCCGGTTTCCCGTTCCGAATTTTGGGATATTTTGCAGAGTCTGAAACCAGAAGGTATTACTATCCTGGTTTCCACGCCCTACATGGATGAAGCCAGCTTATGTGAAAAAGTGGCCCTAATCCAAAAAGGTGAAATCCTGGCGGTTGATACTCCCAAGCAGATCGAACAGGATTTTTCTCAAAACCTATACGAAGTAAGCAGTACCCATGGCATGTATCATTTGATCACTGACCTCTCAGAGTATGAATATTCCAATACGGTATTCGCCTTTGGTGAAGCAGTCCATTATACTGATAACCAGGCAAAAAATGAGCAGGATGTGGTTGATCAGCTGCAGCATTATTTACACAATAAGGGTCATGAGCAGGTGCATGTGCGAAAGATAGCTCCTGGTATTGAAGACAGATTCATGGAATTAACCAATTAAACTACTTTAGAAATGAACTTATTATTGATAGTCGCTTTACTATGGCAAAATACAGCAATAATCGTGGTAGATGTTTCCGGTTTTGAAAATACCAATGGCACATTTTCGGTAGCTATTTTTAAGGAAAGTAATGGTTTTCCCAGGGATCATACGCGAGCCTGGAAGAGAAAAAAAGTGAAAGCCAGTCATGGCAAAATACAGGTGGAATTCAATGGTATTGCCCATGGAGAATATGCAATTTCCGTTTTTCATGATGAAAATAATTCCGGAAAAGCAGAGGTCAATTTTATTGGCATGCCTAAGGAAGGTGTTGGTGTATCTAATAATATTATTCATCAGGTACCACCACCTCCCTCATTTAAAAGGGCTTTATTTAAAGTGTCGGGTGATACCACTATTGACATACAATTACGCTATTTCTGATGGAAAATGCAATTCAGGTAAATAAACTATCCCGGCACTTTGGCAATTTCAAAGCGGTTGATCAGATTTCATTTCAGGTGGGAAAAGGGGAAATCTTCGGCTTTCTGGGAGCCAACGGGGCAGGTAAAACTACTGCTATCCGCATGCTTACCGGCTTATTAAAACCAACTTCAGGAGAAGCACAGGTGGCAGGATATAATGTAAACCAACAACCCGACCTGGTGAAGCAGAATATCGGCTATATGAGCCAGAAGTTCAGTCTTTATGATGACCTAACGGTTTATGAAAATATGCGCCTGTACGGTGGTATATATGGTATGAATCGTAAAGCCATCAAAGCCAAAGCCGAGCAGGAGTTAAAAAACCTGCAGTTGTGGGATAGCAGAAACGCTCTGGTAAAATCACTGCCTTTGGGCTGGAAACAAAAACTGGCTTTCGTGGTGGCTTCTTTTCACGATCCTGCCATTGTATTCCTGGATGAGCCTACCAGCGGAGTAGACCCAATTACCAGGCGGCAATTCTGGAACATGATATATGAAGCGGCGCATAATGGAACCACCATTTTTATCACAACCCACTACATGGAAGAGGCGGAATATTGCCATCGCATTTCTATTATGGTGAGTGGAAAGATTGAGGTGCTGGATACCCCGAAAGAAATTAAAAACCAGCTGCAGGCAAAGAGTATGTACGATGTATTTTTAAAACTAACACGATGAAACAATTTCTGGCTTTTTTGAAAAAAGAATTTCTTCATATCATCCGCGATAAAAGGACTTTATTTATATTATTTGGGATGCCTATCGCCCAGGTTATCCTCTTTGGCTTTGCTATTACCAATGAAGTAAACCAGGCCAAAATTACAATCCTGGATAAATCAAAAGACAAGGAAACCCGTGCCATCATTGACAAAATGCTTTCTTCCGGTTACTTTGAAGTGACGCAGATGATAGAATCGGGCTGGCAACTGGAAGAGGTTTTTCAAAAAGGTAAAATAAAAGCAGCGGTGGTATTTGAGCCTGATTTTGGTGGAAAGCTTAATGACAATCATCATGCGGTAGTACAGATAATCGCTGATGCTACCGATCCTAACATAGCCAGTACTTTGGTCAATTATATTTCCAATATTATTTTGAGCTATCAGCAAAGTATCAACCGGGGACAGCAGCTGCCATTGCAGATTGTTCCGGAAGTACGCATGATTTACAATCCGGTCCTCGATAGCACATTTTATTTTGTGCCGGGAGTGATTGCAGTTATCCTGATGCTGGTTTCCGCCATGATGACCAGCATCACCATAGCCCGGGAAAAAGAATTAGGTAACATGGAAATTTTGCTGGTTTCGCCTTTGCGTCCTATTACCATCATTTTAGGGAAATCACTGCCTTACGTTGCCCTGGCTCTCATCAATGCCATAACAATTCTAATCATTGGTTTTTTTGTTTTTGGTATGCCAATTCTGGGAAGTATGCCGCTGCTAATGCTGGAGTTGCTACTTTTTATTTGTACATCGTTGGCTTTGGGTATTTTCATTTCATCAGTAGTGGAGACCCAGCAAGTAGCGCTATTGATTTCGCTGATGGCTTTGATGCTTCCAACTATTTTGCTATCAGGTTTCATTTTTCCATTAGAAAGTATGCCATCTATACTGCAAATTATCAGCCATGCAGTTCCGGCACGTTGGTTTATCGTGATTGTGAAAGGAATCATGCTGAAGGGCGCTGGTCTGGAAACGCTTTGGGACGAAACGCTGATTTTGTTGGGCATGACTGCTTTATTGGTGTTGCTAAGTATTAAGAAATTTAAAATCAGACTGGCATGAGAACGCAAAGAAATGTTGCAAGCAGTGATGCGGAGTCGCAGAGATACTATAGAAAAAAACTCTTTGCGCCTTGGCGAGAAAAGTTAGCGTCTTTCACAATTAAAAATTAAGACAATGAAAAAGATACGTTACCTGGTACAGAAAGAATTTATCCAGATATTTCGCAATCGTATCATGTTGCCTATTCTGCTGGTAATGCCGGTAGTGCAATTGCTACTGTTGAGTTATGCAGCCAATTTTGAAGTGAAGAATATCCGCTTACACGTAATCGACCACGACCGTTCCACCACCTCTATGCAATTAATCAATAAGCTTGCATGGTCCGATTACTTCATTATTGTGGCCCAGTCAAATGATGTGAAGGCCGGCTTCACTGCTTTGGAAAAAGAAACTGCTGATGTGGTTTTAACTATTCCCCCGGATTTTTCTAAAGAATTATTTAAATACAACCAGGCAGATGTTCAACTTCTGATCAATGCCATCAACGGAACTAAAGCTGGTTTAGCCAACGGCTACCTGCAAGCCATCATCCGGGATTTTAATCAGCAGATCAGGATTGAATTTATGCAGGCAGGCCAGAAATTGCAATTGAAGCAAATCGCCATCGAATACCGACACTGGCACAATCCCCAGTTGAATTACAAGTGGTACATGGTTCCTGGTATCCTGGTGCTGCTGGTGACCATGATCGCTTTATTTCTTACAGGTATTAACATTGTAAGGGAAAAAGAAATGGGCACTATTGAACAACTGAACGTGAGCACTATTAGTAAAGCGCAATTTATAATTGGCAAACTGGTACCCTTTTGGATCCTGGCCCTGGTAGAGCTTACTATTGGTATGTTGATCGCTTATTTTTATTTCAAGGTGCCTTTTGAAGGAAGCCTGGGGTTGATATTTGCATTTGCTAATCTGTACCTGCTGGTAGTGCTGGGAATGGGTATGTTTGTGAGTACTTTTAGCGAAACCCAGCAGCAAGCCATGTTCGTCACCTGGTTTTTCGTGGTGATTTTTATCCTGATGAGCGGACTTTTTACTCCAATTGAATACATGCCGGAATGGGCTCAGACAATTACTAAAGTGAACCCCATTGCTTACTTCATATCTTTCATGCGTATGGTGATGCTGAAAGGAAGTAATTTTAACGATGTAGCACATTTGTTTGGGGCAATTACAATTTACGCTATAGTCATCAATGTGCTGGCTATTTGGAACTACAAAAAGACTGTGGGATAAATTTAATCCCTCCTTATTACCTTTGTAGAAATGAACTGTGTTCATATGCAAATATTTGACCCATAATTTTCATCGTATTT
>CAZQEZ010000176.1:0-8063 GCA_964592475.1 uncultured Roseivirgaceae bacterium | reverse complement strand
GGCCACACAGTAGCCATTGTCCACTTTTTCCCAGTATTCACCAACGCCTCCCCGCACTGCATACAAAACAGCAGTTTGATCGAAAGTTGCATTATTCAGAATATCACCTTTATAATTTTCCTTCATCCAGGGGGCATTCCTGCTGAAATGCATAAATCCCAGAAAGAGCGGATGTTTCTTGTCAAGTTGATTAAAGACAGCGCCGGTTTTTATGGCTGCACCAATTTCGAAGCCTGAAAAAACCACCGGTACAGTGAGGTTCTCCAATACGAATTTGGTAAACCCCGGCATGTTGCCATTAAAATTCCGTTCGTTCTCGCCTTCGGGAAAATGGCCTCCCATAATTACACACTCCTTCACTTTTTTTTCAATCAGTTCTTTACCATTCAAATCAGAATATTCATCCGGTTTGGATTGTACTAAGTCCACGATGTTTTGGAGAGGACCTACCGTAACAATGGTAACACTTTTGTTATCCTGCTCCGAAAGAATTTTCCGGTAAAGGTCCACTGCTAGCGGAACATCCTGATTAGTTAACTTGTAAGGCAAACCATCCGCAATGGGTTTGTTGTAGTTCCAGTCCTGAAAGTGCGATTCCTTGGAACGGATACCCATTGCTATTTCGGAATTGCCATAAAACCTGTTTACGGCATCCATGGCAGGAATTACATATTGTTCGGTGGACCAGGAAGCAATACCCAGAAGCTCACATTCGCCTTTTTGCTGCAGGTTGTGCAGCATGGCTAAAGCTCCGAGATCGTCGGCATCGCCGCCAAAATCGGTATCAAAAATGATTTTTACCTGGGCTAAAGTGGTAAGAGTTGTAAATAAAAAAAAGGTTAAAAGGCTTATTAATAATCTCATAATTTTTTTATTAGTGATAAAACAGAAATATAAGTTTTGAAAATTTTACTTTAATCCGTCTTCTTCTAAGGGTATATTGATTTTTCATTACAAATTAATATTAATTGTGGATAGTAAAAGTGTCGGGAATCTTCCTGTATCAATGCTAAGCTTGATAAACACAAAATCATATAACAGGTGTTGTTCGAATTTATTTTATTTCATCATTCATTCCAAATAAATAGCCATACAGCATAATTTTTCGCAGTATTACTTTTGGATGGAGATTTCTCGCATCCAATGCCCAACTTCTTCGGTATTCCTTCGCTACCGTAGCTATGGAATACACGATAAACCTTCGAAGGTCAAGAGCAAAGGATTCCTCGACGGCGTTTTTTTATAGGCTGCTTTTAAACATAAACGATTAGAAGTTGAAACTCTTAGGAGATGGTATATCCAGTTCGCAAGTTAAATGCTTGCTCAAATCTATGGATTTTTCTTGGTTTTTTTAATTAAAAACATTTTAATCATGTACTGTGGGCGTATTTTAATTGTTTTAAATTTTAAGGAACGATCTTCAGTGATTGAAAATAGTTCACTATTTTTGCCCCTTTTTCCGCGAGTTGCCTTGTTTTTATTGACTAGAAAAAGCAAATTTTTCGTGTCTGGGATCACGACTGCGAAGGTTGGCTGGTTTGGACGGAAAAATAACAAATGATTTCAGTACATGGTAAAAATGACATTTTTCAAAAAAAACTGGAGGTTACTATCTTTTGGCTTGTTACTCACGTTTTTTTCAAGTTTTGGACAAACTTTTCTCATATCGCTGTATGTGCCCAAAATTCTGGATGCTTTTGATTTGAGTAATGGTGGGTTTGGAGCAATTTACGCGCTTTCTACCATTGCCAGCGCTGCTACCCTTACCTGGATAGGAAAAATGATTGATACAGCAGATTTAAAAAAATACACTTTATTGATTATTGCAGGCTTATTTATTTCATTGCTCGTGCTGGCGCTGGCTCAAAACATCGTGCAATTGATTATCAGTATTTGGGGATTACGGCTATTTGGTCAGGGATTGTTCAGCCATATTTCCCTTACCACCATGGCTCGTTATTTTGATCAGGCAAGAGGCAAGGCCATAAGCATCGCCTCTTTGGGTCACCCCCTTGGCGAGGCTGTGTTTCCAACCCTGATTGCCGCTGTTATTGCAGGTTGGGGCTGGCGAAATGCCCTTTTTATCAGCGCTGCTTCACTGGTAGTGGTGTTGCCGCTTTACGTGACCAGGGCAGTAAAAACGATTGAACCTGACAATGTTACTTTAGAAGAGGAATCAGGAAAAGTGAAAAATCAAAAGCAGTGGACTTATAAAATGCTTTTTACGAGCAAGGCTTTTTATCTGATTGCCCCCAATGTTTTTATTCTTGGTTTTCTCAACACGGGGTTGGTTTTTTATCAATTGTCACTGGCAGAATTCAAAGGTTGGTCCACGGAATGGATGGCCTTCAGTTTTATTGCTTTTGCTGTAGCCAGTTCGCTGGCTATTATCGCTGCCGGGTTTTTGGTGGACAAATACACCGCAGCCAGGTTATTTCCTTTTTATCTTTTTCCTTATGGTATGGGTATCCTGGTTATGTTTTTATTTTCCTACTCCTGGATTGCACCGGTTTATTATTTTTTGCTGGGCATTTCGCAAGGTTTTGGCAGCACTTTAAAATCAGCCTTGCAGGCGGAGTTATTTGGTACTCGTTCAATTGGAGCAGTGAGAAGTTTGTTTACCATGCTAATGGTAATAAGTACCTCCCTTGGCCCGGCTGCAATGGGTATTTTTTTGGATGTAGGTTTTAATTTTAATTTCATCTTGTTATTCTCTCTGCTACTGGTATTAATCGCTATATTGCAAAGCTTCAGGATCATGCCCATTACTTTCTATCAGCGCATATTGTCGGTTTTCCGAACTGGTAAATGAAAAAAATTACCTTTAATTTTGTAAAGGTCTTCGTGAGTATTGGCATTATATTCATTGGTGTGGCTTTGGCTGTAAGTTTACTTTAAAAAGGCATTGTATATGAAAATGAAAAATCTTGATCAAAAACATATTTTTTATACTTCTTCAGAATCCACAACAATTCTTATTCGAATAATGGTGGGAGCGGTATTTCTGGCCGAAGGCATTCAAAAATTTTTGTATCCCGCGATGAGGGGAGTGGGTCGTTTTGAAAAAATGGGATTCCCCAATCCTGAGTTTTTTGCCAGTTTCGTGGGCACTTTTGAAATACTGGCTGGCTTACTGATACTGTGCGGCCTGGTTACCAGAGTTGCCGCTTTCACCATGTTGATCAATATGACCGTGGCTATCGTTGTCACGAAGATCCCGATTGCCTTTGGCGAAAGCTTCGGGCCTTTCATGCTGCGGGAATTAAAAACATACGGATTCTGGAGTATGGTACACGAGATGCGAACGGATTTTGCCATGTGGTTGGGGTCACTATTCCTGATCATCAAAGGTGGGGGCAGGTGGTCACTAGATCGGTTTATGGTGAAAAAATAATTTTATAAATAAAATTATTTCGGTTTATTATTTTTTTATAATCGATATCATCGTAATATTGCATTCAAATAATGAAAGTATGGGAGTAACCAAGACTGACCTCTTTACTATAGCACAAAATGATATTGCCGTGGCAGCCAAAGCTTTTGCTCATCCTGCCCGCGTAGCCATCATTCACTATTTGCTCAAAGTAAATGCTTGTATCAACGGTGATCTGGTACAGGAGCTGGGACTTGCTCAGGCTACCATCAGTCAGCACTTGAGAGAATTAAAAGAAATCGGAATTATCCAGGGAAACATTGAGGGTACCCGGATCAACTATTGTATAAATCCTGTTCGCTGGGCTGAAATTAAAACGCAGTTCAACGAGTTATTAAATCAATTTGAAATTCCTTTAACAGGCGATTGTTGCTAAAAAAAATTTAATTAACATTATCGCAATATTGCAATAATATATTAATAATATGAACCAAGAAAAAGAATTGAAAAATGTAGTTAAGGAACGCTACGCACGCATAGCCGAACAAGGCAAGGCGGAAAATGCATCCTCCTGTTGTGGAGCCACATCCCCATCCAACAAAGTTTATAACATCATGATAGATGACTATACTGATACCAAAGGATACGTGGCTGATGCCGACCTGGGTTTGGGCTGCGGCCTGCCAACGCAATTTGCCAGCATTAAAAAGGGCGATACCGTGATCGACCTGGGCTCGGGAGCAGGCAATGATTGCTTCGTGGCCAGACACGAAACCGGTGCGGAGGGGAAGGTAATTGGCATTGATTTTACACCGGTAATGGTTCGAAAGGCTCGCTTAAATGCAGAAAAACTAGGCTTCAACAACGTGGAATTTCGTGAAGGCGACATTGACGATATGCCGGTAAATGATGATGTGGCAGACGTGATGGTGAGCAATTGTGTGCTCAACCTGGTGCCAGATAAGCAAAAGGTGATCAAAGAAATTTTCAGGGTACTCAAACCGGGCGGTCATTTTAGTATTTCCGATATTGTATTAGTTGGTAATCTACCGGATGCATTGCAAAAAGATGCCGAGATGTATGCCGGTTGTGTGGCAGGCGCTATTCAAAAAGGAGACTACTTGCAATACATCCGGGATGCCGGATTCGAAAATATTATTTTACAAAAAGAAAAAACCATAATCATTCCCGATGATATTTTGAGTAAATACCTTAGTCCGGCAGAAATCAACGAATTTAAGCAAGGCAAAACCGGGATCTTCAGTATCACCGTTTATGCTGAAAAGCCCGGGCAAAAAAAGGAAAAAATTAAAATGAATCTTTCGGAGCTTCAATCTTCTGATTGTGACCCAAAGACAGGATGTTGTTAATTAATCATTTAAAACATAAAATAGATCATGAAACAGATTTTATTATTACCATTTTTAATTGGCATTTTATCAGTAGGTTGCTCGCCAGACAAAAAAGAGCAAGCCAACAGTGAAGAACAAGATATCCCTGATGTAACGGCAGAATCAAATGAAGATACTTCAGCACCGGTAAATAAAGAAAGCGCCATGTATCCAACACTGTCAAGTTACATTGAATCGATCCTCGCTGATATGGACGCTATACCACAAGAACGCAAAGATCAATTGAAAAAGATTGCCCTTTTCGTACAAACTAAAAAACAGTCCGGCGAACAGGCCAACCTGGTTTTCATCTGCACTCATAACAGCCGCAGAAGCCACATGAGTCAGATATGGTCAGCAACAGCCGCAGCTTATTACGGTATCGGGCAGGACATCAATACCTATTCCGGTGGTACGGAAACAACTGCATTCAATCCCAGGGCGGTAACAGCTATCGAAAGGGCCGGTTTCAAGGTTGAGAACCCTGGTGGAGATAATCCACATTACCAGGTAACTTATGTTGATAATGGCCTGGTGATGGAATGTTTTTCCAAAAAGTATGATGATACTGCCAATCCATCAGAAAACTTTGTGGCAGTGATGACTTGCTCAGAAGCGGATAAAAATTGTCCGGCTATTCCCGGCGCTTCTTTAAGGGTACCTATACCTTATGTGGATCCCAAAGAATCGGATGGCACGGAAAATGAATCAGCTATTTACGACGAACGTACCCGGCAAATAGCTACGGAAATGTTCTACATGATGTCTCAAGTAAAAGCATAACACTCTGATGAAGAAGTTTTTGCTTGTCCTGTTGTTTTCTTTGGTGATAACGCAGGTGAATGCTCAATCTGTATTTGATCAAATGAATGATTGGATAGGAGCTCAACTTACTGAATCCACCGGTGTGGGAACGTATCTATTTCTCTTCCTGGGTGGGGTGATGGCCAGTTTGTTGCCTTGTGTTTACCCGGTATACCCGCTCACGGTTAATTTTCTCAGAAATAGAAAAAGCAAATATGGAAAATATGCTCATCCGCTTACCTATTATTTGGGTTTGGCTGTAATTTTTTTCCTGTTTGGAATTATAGCTTCGTTAACCGGTGGCGCCTTCAATGAAATATTACGCTTGCCATTGGCCAATCTTACCATTGGAATTATGCTATTTATAATGGCGCTTGCAACGGTAGATTATTTACATTTACCTTTTTTGGGTGGTCAAATTGATAGCCAAAACCAGGGTTTGGGCGGTACATTCTTGATGGGTGCGGGAGCGGGCCTGCTTTCTTCGGCATGCGTGGGACCTATTGTAGTGAGCATTCTCGTGGCTATTGCTTCCAATGTAAGCGGAATTACCGTAGGATTAGCAGCCACTGCTGCTTTTAAAATGATGCTTTTTGGTTTTGGTGTGGGCGTACCTGTATTGCTTATGGGCGTATTTGGTTTAGCACTACCCAAAAGTGGCAAATGGATGCTTTATGTACAATGGATTTTTGCCCTTTTGATCGGCTATTTTGCCTACAGCTATCTGGTTAAGGGCTTCAACGGATATGGAATTTCTGATCAGCAGGGATTTTATATTTTCCTGGCAGCCCTATTGGTATTACTGGCATCCTATAATTTACAAAATGATAACAGAACCAGGCAGCAAAAAGTAAAATCATCACTTTATTTGCTTAGCGGTGTGGTAGGCTTTTTCCTGCTTGGAGCAATTATTATTTCATCAGGTACAAGTGCTGGTTTTGCCAGTACAACTTCAGTTCCCGAAAATTCAAATGCTACTATTGAACAAAAAGGCAATCTGACCTGGTATTTAAATAAAGAAGCTGCTTATCAAAAGGCCGCGGAAACCGGCAAACTGGTTTTTATCGATTTTCATGGCGATTGGTGTACCAACTGCAAGGCGTTTCAGAAAAATACGCTGACTGATCAGCAGTTAAATTCAGCTTTACAAAATGCTGTATTATACAAAGTATATGATACATCAGTAGAATTTGAAAAATATCGCGATGATCCCCGCTTTGCCGAATTAAAAGTTGGATTGCCTTTTTTCCTGATCACTGATGCCAAGGAAAATGTAATCTATAAAACGAATGATTTTACCAAAACCGGTGAGATGCAGCTTTTTCTCAATTGATTGATTTGGTACTGGTCCCGATAGTTGTGAACTGTCGGGACCAAGCCGGATCACTAAAGTTAAGTGTTTTTAACACGTTTAAAGAAATACGTCATGGGAACCTTGACACGACACTGGCTACTTCAAAGTCTGGTTATGTGGATCGCTATGGCAACTATTGCAACTCATTTTAGTAGTTGACCGGAACATCACCGCTTCCTCTACTCCGTGGCACTCCAGGCATTTTTGGCTTTCAACATCCATTGCAAATGGCGCAATTTCCTGCTGATCGTAATCATTTAAAATTTCAACCACTTTTGCAGCAATATCAGCGCTTAGCCGCTTGCATCTTTCCGTTCTGAAAGGGTCTTTAGGGCCTACTTTTGCTTCCATGCACCAGTTGCTGATCGAGGCATGGCACAAAACCGAATTAGTGACAGCCTGGGGCATTTCCTTATCCTCTTCAGCTGTAGGCGGCTTGTATATTGGTAAAGCGGTTTGCTCATACCATTGAAACAGATTGCTGATCATTTGGTCACTTTGCTTTCGGTTGTTACAAAACAGGCCAATCACCATTGCCCCACCATTAATGCTACCACAAAGACTACCATATCCTCCGGCACCACCATGTCCGTAATCGAGCATTTGCAAAGGAAAATTTTCATACGGCTGTTGTCCATGAGCTTCGGCCAGTATACCAAGTATAGATGAAGCAACGGCATACATGCAACCATGACCCTTATAATTTTTATAAGCCAGATCTGCTACCATTTTTGGATCAACCGGGTGATATTGCCAAGGCTTTTGCTCATTTTCCCGTGCGCTTACTTCGTTCAGTCTGGCAACTACACTTACTACGTAACCGGTAGTTGCTAATCCACATGCCTTTAATAAATTTCTTCGACTTATTTTTTTCATCATTCAAAAATTGAGTAAAGCTTAAAAGTAAATAATTTACTAGAAAAATTTAATGACAAAAATCAGGTTATAGAAGAGGATGTAAGATTTAGTTTAAAAATTAACTGAATGTAGCAGCTTACAATCAACTACCGATGAAAGATCGGCACAAGTACCGCACAAAATTAAACTTGACAAAGTAGAATTAATAAATTTCTAAGAGCAACTGATTTAAAACCTACACCCTTTTCACCCTTTTCTTACATCTATATAACCAACCACTCAC
>CAZQEZ010000175.1:0-8172 GCA_964592475.1 uncultured Roseivirgaceae bacterium | reverse complement strand
TTCATCCCAAAAGAAGTTTTTTTACTATAAACAATTATTTATTAAAGAATTATTAGAATTATCTTTTTTCTTATAGTTAATCTACTCCATTTCTTACATGGGCAGTTCATTGCCTATTTTTCTTTTTTTTGCTTTATTACTATTTTGGATATTGTTAAAATAAATTTTATCAAATTCCTGATGTCAATTTTGGCGGTTAAATTTGACAAAATAGGTGAAAGATGAAATTTAAACCCTGGACTAAAATTAAACTAAACTCTCATGAAAAAAAGTGCAGACTTAACTTATTACCCAATGAAAAGGTATAAGAAAGCCCAACCTTCACCAAAAGATAACCATATGCAGGATGATTCAAATTTTTATTTTGAAAATAATGAACCTGGTTTTATTAAGCAATTAAATGCGATTGCTAAGAATTCAAAAACTGGATACATCTTCTTTCCTTTATCGACAAAAGGTATTCCTTCCTTTTCAGATAATGTACCTTCCATGATTGAAATTCCTGCAGCTGCAATATCTGTAAAGACTATCTTAAGCAAAATCTTCAATAAGAAAGAGGTTACAACTGCTGTTAGAAATGTTTTTCTCAAAAAAGAGTGCCAGCAAATCAATATTTGGCTTAGGGAAAAATCAACCGCCACAAGATGCATAGCGGCAGAGATAAAGATTGTTGGTGATTACATTATGGCTACCACTGAAGATATTACCTTACAAAAAGAATATGAAAGCTATCTACATGATATGAACAAAGAATTAGAGGCTTTCTTATATAAGTCTTCTCACAACTTAAAAGGGCCTGCTGCATCCATATCTGGCTTAGTTTCAATTGCAATGCATGAAATTAAGGATGATAATGCCATTAAATATTTAAATATGATCAAAGAAAGCACAGAGAAGTTGAATTTCGTGCTTAGTGATTTGCTTAATGTAAATAAGATTAAGCTCGGTCATTTAGAATATAGTGAGCTGTCTGTAGATAAAATTATAAGTGACGTAAGAGAAAGCCTCAAATTTTTCTCCGGTTCAGCAGATGTAAAAATAAATGTTAAATTGAATCACCGCATTCCATTGGTCAGTGATCAAAATTTGATGTATTCTATTTTTCAGAACTTAATTGAAAATGGCATCAAATATTCCAACAAAGAAAAACCACACATTATTATTTCCTCCAAAGATGTAGAAAACGGTATAGAGTTGTCATTTAAAGACAATGGACAGGGAATCCCTGAAAATGCTCAGGACAAAATCTTTAATATGTTTTTCCGTGCCAACGACATTCAAAAAGGTAGTGGTCTTGGCTTGTATATCGTAAAAACGGCAGTACAAAAAATTGGTGGCAATATTTTTGTTACCAGTACAATGGGTAAAGGATCTACATTTAAAGTTTTTATCCCTTCAAATAGCTTATAGATTAGCCTAATATATTGCTACAATAACATTTTTGCTACCTTTGTGGTCATCATTTAAAATAATCACATGTTGCAGCAAAATTTAATTGAGGAACTAACCAATAGCATTAATTCCAATTGGCAATTACCTGTTTTTTCAGATTTTGGAAACAAATCGATTACCTATGGACTTCTGGCTAAGCGAATAAATTATTGGCACTTTATATTTGATCAATTAGAAATAAAACATGGCTCGAAGGTTGCTCTAGTGGGCCGCAACTCTTCAGCTTGGGCAGAAGTATACCTTTCTGTTATTTCTTACGGAGCGGTTGTAATACCTATTTTACCCGATTTCACTGCTGAGAATATTCACCATATTATCAATCATTCAGAATCCACTTTATTATTTGCTGCTGATACAATTTATGAAACACTTGATGCCGAAAAGGTGAAAGACTTAAAAGCTGCCTTTTCGTTAAATGATTTTTCGCTGCTACACTATAAAGACAAAATTGCAGAAATACTTAATAAAGCTAACGATACTTTTACAGATAGCAGATCAGCTACGGATGCTGAGGGTCAATTTACCTTGCCATCCATCAACAATGATACCCTGGTGGAAATAATGTATACCTCCGGCACCACTGGTTTTTCTAAGGGTGTAATGCTAAATCTTAATTCACTGACTGCCAATATCATTTTTGCTCGTGAAAATATGCCTTTGAGAGCCGGTGATAGAGTGCTTTCGTTTTTACCTTTAGCACATGCTTATGCCTGTGCATTTGAGTTTTTATTTCCGGTTACAATCGGTGCATATGTCACTTTTTTAACAAAAATCCCTACCCCGCAACTGCTTTTAAAGGCATTTGCAGAGGTAAAACCGAGGCTGATTTTTCTGGTACCATTGCTACTGGAAAAAATTTATAAAAATAAAATAAAACCACAATTAGCTACTGCAAAAGTAAAAGTACTTACAAAAATACCCGGGCTAAAAAAATTGGTCTACAAAAAAATTCGGCAAAGTCTGATGCACGCGTTTGGAGGCAACTTCATTGAAGTTGTAGTAGGGGGAGCAGCTTTAAACAATGAAGTAGAAGATTTATTGAAGAAAATTGAATTTCCTTATACGGTGGGCTATGGAATGACGGAATGCGGACCACTAATAAGCTATGAACCCTGGAAAAGCAGCAAAAAATATTCAGTAGGCAAAGTAATTGATTTTTTAGAGATCAAAATTAATTCTGAAGCGGCAGAAAATAAAGCCGGAGAGATAATGGTAAAAGGAGAAAATATTATGCTTGGCTACTATAAAAATGAGGATGCCACCAACAGCACTTTAGAGAAAGATGGTTGGTTGCATACTGGCGATTTAGGCATTATTGACCCCAATGGTTATATCTTTATCAAGGGACGAAGTAAAAATATGATCTTAGGTACTTCAGGACAAAACATATATCCTGAAGAAATTGAAGCTCAACTCAACAATATGGACTGCATCAGTGAAAGCTTGGTTATGGAGTCCAATGGAAAGTTAAAGGCCTTGGTTTATCCTGATTTTGAAAAAGCCGACACGATGAAAATGGATGAAAAAGGGTTGCAATCAAAAATAGATGAAAATTTAAAAATAATCAACCAGCATTTGCCAGCCTATAGTAAATTGCAGGTACTTAAGCTTTTTCCTGAGGAATTTGAAAAAACCCCAACAAAAAAAATTAAACGTTATTTATATACAAGTCATTTTTAGAAAATCATTTTTTAATTTTATTTTTGCACGTTTTAACCAAACAACACAATGCCAGAAAAATACTTTATAATCGATTTTGATAGTACATTTATCCAAGATGAAACCCTGGATGTATTAGCTGAAATTGCCTTAAAAGAAAATGCTGATAGTGCCAAAATTATAGCCGAAATAAAACAAATTACTGAAGAAGGCATGGAGGGTACCATTAGTTTTCATGAATCTTTGCAACGTCGCATGTCGCTTCTCAAAGCCAATCGCAACCACCTTTCACAGGTAATAGAACTTTTGCAAAAACGAATTACCCCTTCATTTCAACGCAACCACGAGTTTTTAAAGATTAATGCAGAAAAGATTTACATAATTAGTAGCGGCTTTAAAGAAGCCATACAGCCTGTAGTAAGTCAGTACGGCATCCAAGCTGATCATGTGTTGGCCAATGAGCTTATTTTTGATGAGCAGGATAATATTATTGACTTTAACCACGACAATCTACTTAGTAAAAACCAAGGTAAAGTCAAGCAATTGAAAGAACTTGATTTACAGGGAGATATTTTCGTGATTGGCGATGGATATACTGACTATGAAATGAAAGCAGAGGGCATAGCCACAAGTTTTTATGCTTTTACTGAAAATGTAAGACGTGAAAAAGTAGTAGCCGTAGCGGATGAAGAAGCACCATCACTCGAGGAGTTCCTTTATCAAAACAAGCTCAGTAGAGCTATTTCTTACCCCAAAAACAGAATTTCGGTATTACTATTAGAAAATGTTCATCCGCGTGCAGTAGCATATTTAAAAAAAGAAGGATATAAGGTTGATATTCATGCTGGCGGGCTAGACGAAGATGAGCTTTGCGAAAAAATAAAAAAAGTTAGTATTCTTGGTATTCGTTCTAAAACTCAGGTAACTGAAAAAGTAATTGAAAGTGCCAACAGATTAATTGCTATTGGAGCTTTTTGTATTGGTACTAATCAAATAGATTTGAATGCTTGCAGCAGTAAGGGTATAGCTGTTTTCAATGCTCCTTTCAGCAATACTCGCTCAGTAGTTGAGCTAGTAATTGGCGAAATAATTATGCTCATGCGTAATTTACCCGATAAGATTATGGCCATGCATCAAGGTCAATGGAACAAATCAGCCAAAGATAGTTTTGAGATAAGAGGTAAAAAATTAGGAATAATTGGATATGGAAATATTGGTGCGCAGCTTTCGGTGTTGGCCGAATCAATGGGTATGAAAGTTTACTTTTATGATATAATTGATAAACTTGCATTAGGAAACGCCACATCATGCGATTCATTACATGAATTATTAAGCATATCCGATGTAGTTACTATTCATGTAGATGGCAGAAAGGAAAACAACTACATCATAGGAGATAACGAATTTGAAGCGATGAAAGAAGGAGTTATTTTAATGAATTTAAGCCGTGGCCATGTAGTTGAAATAGATGCGCTGAAAAGAAACATTGAAAATGGAAAAGTAAAAGGAGCTGCCATTGATGTGTTTCCTCAAGAACCCAAAAATAACAATGATACTTTTGAATCAGAGTTAATTGGTATGCCCAATACTATTATTACGCCTCACATCGGTGGTAGCACGCTGGAAGCGCAGGAAAATATTGCTGCCTACGTACCTGGCAAAATAATAGAATATGTGAATACCGGAAGTACCACTAACAGTGTTAATTTTCCTGATTTGCAATTACCTAGCTTTAAAAATGCCCACAGGCTTATTCATGTGCATCAAAATATTCCTGGTATATTGGCCAAAATAAACAATGTACTGGCAAACCACAACATTAATATTGTTGGGCAATATTTAAAAACAAATGAACTAATTGGCTATGTTATTACCGACATATCAACTCGCTATGATGATGAAGTTTTAGCCGCCTTAAATCAAATAGAGGGCACTATAAAGGTGAGAATTTTGTATTAAGTTTAAATAAATGAGCCATCTACCTTCAATATGAGACAGTAGATGGCTCATTTTATACTATAATTTTTACAATTGTACCGATTGCTTTCCTCCTTTTAAATTTATTTTTGTACCCTGCCACTCAAAAATGCCTATTACTCCTTCTGGTAGTGATATGGTACCTGTGATTCCAGCGTTTCCTTTTCTTTTCAGGTCAACTTGAATCATCCCTCTCGGATGCGGCATTTCTCCTTCAATTTCCTGGAGCGTACCTAACGCAGGTTTTATCATCACGGTTTTAAATCCTGGTGAAGCTGGCATAATGCCACAAACCGTAGCCAGAAAGTCATAATTGGGGCTGGCACTCCAGGCATGACAATCGCTGCGGGTGGGGTCTGGCTTTTCGGCAAAAGTGGTCAGGCCACGCTCCAGCATATCCTTCCAGCCTTCCAGCTGGTTGATGTACTGGTCCGCCACACCAGCTTTTGCCATAGCCCGCACCAGGTAGTATTTATAGTAAAAAGTAGTTTGGATCAGCTCAGGCTCGTCCAATACCCGCTGCATAAATTCCTTTTCTTTGGTCTGCGGAATCATATCTACCAGCAGGGCCATGATATTGGCATGCTGACTATAAATAGACTCGTCTGGCACGTCACTATAAAATCCCTTTTCTTCATTCCAGCAACGCAGTTGTACACCCTGCTTTACCCGGCGGGCAATATTCAGGTAATGTTTGGCCAGTTCATCCTTGCCAAATTCATCCATCAAATCAGCAGCGTACATCAATGAATAAGCATACTGCAGTGAAATAATGGAGGATCCTCCTTCCAAAAAAGACGCTCCTTCCGGCACGCCGCCAATTCTTTTTTCAGTTATCCAGGGCCATTCTTCAGTCCAGTCTACAAAATTCCACCAAGGCGTGGGTCCCAGCAGACCATCCTCGCCCAGATGCTCTTCGTACCATTGCAGCACGCTTTGAATGCCGAACAGGTAGTTCTCTACAAATTTTAGGTCGGGCCGGTGCATGTAGTAATCGTGGATCATAGCCACCCAAAACAGCGAATAAGGCGGTATTACCTGCGGACTGCTGGTGGGATAACGACTCATGGTGAGACCAAAAGGTAATCGTGAATTATCATAAAGCTCAATTGCCTTTTTCATCAGGCGGTCATCACCATCTACATACAATGAAATTAAGGCCTGAATGCGAGTATCACCCACGTATTGCAGCTGTTCGTAGTAAGGACAATCGAAATAGGTTTCGCCGGCACATAAGCGGGCGGTACGCCAGCCAACATCCCATATTTTACTCAGGGTGGGATCATCACTATTAAAACTAGCAGTTTCCTGAAAAGGATAGGCAGTAAAGTTGCTGTAAAACCGGTTGATAGTCAGCGGCTGGTTTTGGGTTTTAATTTCCATTTTAAGGTAGCGAAAGGTGCGAAACCATAAAGTGGTGAGTTCCCGGTTTTCTCCGCCATCGCTGATAAACTTGTCCTGGTAACCAATAATTTTCTTGCCTTCTACTACATCACGATTTCCTTTACGGCCGTTTTTATCAAATAGTGCTTCTGCATAGGTGAGAATCATTTCAGCATTTTTACCACCGGCAATATTCAGCACCGGGTAAGCAGTGGTCAGATAAGTTTGGTCGAATAGTATGATGACGGTTGTATTGGCAGGTATTTCCAATTTTCTATTCCCACTTAAAAATTCTTTGTCTATCTCAACCCCTTCGGTTTTACGCACGGCCACCATGTCCTGCGGTTCATGTGCCATCATGGGGATGGCCCGGGGCACCATCATCCGGAAAAGGTCGGTTCCCACACCGGGAGGGGATGGATTATTCAACAATTCCGGTTGCTGCCACTGGCTGTCATTAAATGCAAATTTTTGCCAACCCCATGGAAATTGATTGCCATCAACTTCATCACCCGGACCTACCACGATAAAGGTATTTAGCTCATCACCTTCATAAGGTTGATAGGCTTTATTTTGCAATACTTTCCAGCTTTGATTGGTATTGATTACCTCTTCCAGTTCCGAATTACCTTGCAATACAAAACCGGTTTTCAGGCTAATTTGCGCCCAGGGAATGTATTTGCCGAAATTCCAAACTTCAGCAGCTATCAGGTTTTCTCCGTTTTTTAAATAGGGTGCCAAATCGTAAGTTTCATAACGCCAGTTGAACAAGTCTCCGCGGGCCGGTCCTTTGCCAATGTATTCGCCATTGACATACAGTTTGTATCGATTGTCTGCGGAAACATGCACCAGAAAATTGGCCGGAACTTGATTGAGACTGAAATTTTTTCGAAAGTGATACACGCCATATTCCTGCAGTGAAACATCAGGTGGAGCTATCCAGTAAGCAGACCAATGGGAATTGTAAAGCTCAGGGTTAATATTGTTACTAATAGGCAACAAATGCTGAGCGTGGAGCCGCATAGAAAACGAACCAGCTAATATTAATAGCATTAGAATTATCCTCTTCATAAAATTTGGGTTTGGTGTGGTAAATCTAAGGATATTTTCATAAAAACAACAAAAGCAATTAAAATGAGCACATATCCGAAACAATTTTTTTGTAGAATAAATTGTTTTATATTTACCTATTAATTGATTTTAAGACTAAATCACTATGATTAATACCATTTCCATAGCAAAACAGTTGAAGGAATCCGGAATACCAGCAGAACAAGCTGAAAGTATAGCTATTGCCATTGGTAATTTAATGGAAACCAATCTTGCAACAAAAGCTAATCTTAAAGAATTGGAAAATGAGTTAGCGCTTAAATTGGAACAAACCAAAGCCGAGTTGCAAAAAGATATAGAACAAACCAAAGCCGAGTTGCAAAAAGATGTTCGGGGGTTGGATATCAAAATAGAACAAACCAAAGCTGAGTTGCAAAAAGATGTTCGGGGGTTGGATATCAAAATAGAACAGACCAAAGCCGAGTTGCAAAAAGATGTTCGGGGGTTGGATATTAAAATAGAACAAACTAAAGCCGAGTTGCAAAAAGAATTAAGACAAGCCAGCACTAGAACTATCATGTGGGTAGCTGGTATTCTAATTGGCCAAACCGCTATTATAGTTACTTTAATAAAACTTCTTGGTTAATTAAT
>CAZQEZ010000174.1:0-8181 GCA_964592475.1 uncultured Roseivirgaceae bacterium | reverse complement strand
TGCAATTTCATTTAAGGTATCTATTACCTGTTGGTCACCTTTTTTATATCGAGCCCTTACGTCATTAAATACGCCACCTGACACTTTACCCAAATCAGTTTTATAAGCAATATACAAATTAGGTAAATGAGTTGGGTTTAGTTGTTCATACAATCCAAAACCGTGTTTTTTTATATAGGAGGGATCAAAATCCATGTAAGTACAGCCTTCGTAGGTTTGTATTACACGATCCTGTAAGCCGGCATTAATTCCTAATTCATCCACTTCGGCCGAGAGCACCAGGTTTGGTATTTCAGGTTTATCAATTTCGACCTGATAAAATCGCATCAGAGCTCTGACTGTGGCAGTAATAATTGCACTAGAGCCAGCTAATCCTACCTGACGAGGCAAAGAGGAATAATAACGAATGGTAAAATTTTTATTTTTGAGCCTAATATTATTCTCCGTACAATAGGCAGAAAACTTTTTAATTGCTGCTTTTACTAATCTTGATCCGCCGTAGTAACCTGTAAGATTTACATTTTCTACCAAATCATAGATATTTCTGAAAACGTTAAGGTCCTCCTTTTGAGGTTCGATGACTAATTCAGGAGATTCGTATAATGATACATGCGCGCCAAAATTCCTAACAATGATCGAAATGGTTTTTCCGGAATATCCGTCTGATGGGTTGCCTAAAAGTCCTGCCCTGGCATATGCTCGCGATTCAATTATCATTTCTTCAAAAATTGATAAATAGAGGGCGCTAAGTTAGTTTTAAAAATAGTTTTAATCAACTATGGCATGTCCATATTATGAAATTAAAGTAAATTTTCCCTTATTTTATGAAGTATACTATTTAGCTGCCCCACTTCCTGCTCATTAAGTATTTGAATAAGATCATCAAATTCACTTTGCTCTGAATAAATCGATTCTATAATATTTAATCCTTTATCAGTTGCAGAAATATAGACATTTCGCATATTGTCTACTTTCTTTCCTTTCTTTAATAAGCCATTTATGCGCATTCTTTCTACGATGCGAGAAATATCCGGTGTTTTTTCAACCATACTATTTTTAATATAGCTTTGATTTAGCGGATTGGGATAGTGTAAGCGCAATAGTCGAAGAATGTTAAACTGTTGTCTACTTACTCTATGCTTTTTAAAAAGTTCATTCATTTTATCCATCAAAAAGCCATTGGTATATATTAGATTGACCAAGGCTCTCTGTCGTTCAGTATCAAAGCGATTTATATCTTCCAGGATTTTTTGCTTACTGTCGTTACTCATCGGATTTATTTTAATTAACCCGAAAATAGCACGAAATTTGAAAACGGCGAAACTAATCTCTAAAAGTTATCTAAAAAAAAGTAACTTACTTTTTGAAATAAAAGGCTATCTGATTGATTTACAAAGGTCTTAAGGCACCAATACCTCCATCAATACCAATTACTTGACCGGTCATCCAGCTGGCATCCGGCGTTAGTAAAAAGTGAGCCATAGAGGCTATGTCATCAGGTTTGCCATACCTACCCAAAGGGTGTCTTTGATTAGAGGCTTCTTTTTTATCATCACTGGAAAGTAACCCAGCCGCCAGCGGTGTATCGGTAAGTGAAGGAGCGATCGCGTTAACTCTGATATTATTACGAGCCCATTCTGCGGCTAATGAGCGGGTAAGTCCTTCTATTGCGCCCTTTGCTGATGCTATTGAAGCATGAAAATTAATGCCTGTTTGTACAGCTACAGTACTAAAAAAGACTATACTGGCATCTTTGCCAGCTTTAAGTTGTTTCATAATTTGTTTTAGTACTCTAATAGCACCAATAACATTAAGCTGGTAATCTTGCAAAAAGTCTTTTTCATTTAATGCTTGAAATGGCTTTAAATTTATAGTACCTACACCATAGATTAGGCCATGAATTTGCTCTGGCAAATTATTAAGTTGAGCGTTTTCATCAGTTACATCAAAATCGATATGAGTTACTTCTGAGGGTAATTCATCGGATTTGTGCCGGGAGGCCTGGTATACAGTGCCTCCGGAAGCTATTACTTTTTTTATCAGGCTCAAACCTATTCCGGAGCTTCCACCCACTATCAATATATTTTTTCCAGATAGAGTATCCATAATAAAACTTATTTATGATTTATATAATTTAAAAATTCTTTTTTAGTCGCTTCCTCTTTAAATTTTCCAAAAAACTGAGAGGTAATGGTTTTGCTATTTTTATCTTGTACTCCTCGGGAGCTCACACACATATGGGCGGCCTCCATAACAACCGCTACATCTTCAGTTTTCAGTACCTCTTTAATCTCATTGGCTATTTGCACGGTAAGTCTTTCTTGCACTTGAGGCCTTTTAGAATAATACTGCACGATCCTGTTTATTTTGCTCAGGCCAATTACTTTGCCACTAGAAATATATCCAACATGTGCATTGCCCACGATTGGTACAAAGTGATGCTCGCAATTACTATGAAAGCTGATGTCTTTTTGAATCAACATTTCATTATAGTTATATTTATTATCAAATAGCCTTACTACTGGTTTATTTTTAGGGTTAAGACCCTCAAAAATTTCTTTTATATACATTTTGGCTACTCTTCGAGGTGTTCCTTTAAGGCTGTCATCGTTGAGGTCGAGGCCCAATATTTGCATTATTTCCTTGAAATGCTTTTCGATAAGCTCCATTTTTAACTCATCGTCCATTTCAAAAGCGTCTTCTCTTAATGGAGTTTCATGAGAAGTTCCCAAATGTTCGTCACCTAATTCATCCAGAGACAAACCATTAATCGGCTGGGAATTCCACATAGTTCCTTTCTGTTTCATATAATGTTATCTTTATACTATATTTATCTTCTATTTTACTTCTCAAAATTTGATATATCACATAAGCGATATTCTCAGCCGTAGGATTTAGCGTCTTAAATTCTTCCACGTCAAGGTTTAAGTTTTTGTGGTCGAATCTATCGGTTACATTTATTTTTATAAGATCACTTAAATCTTTCATGTCGTAAACATAACCTGTTTCGGGGTCCACTTCTCCCACCACCTTTACAATTAATTCATAATTATGACCGTGAAAGTTAGGATTATTGCATTTACCAAAAACTTCTTTATTTTTTTGCTCAGTCCAATCGGGATTATTTAACCGATGAGCCGCATTAAAATGTTCTTTCCTATAAACTGCTATTTTCATATTAGATTGCTAACGACTGGTGCTCAATTTTTGTTTAACAAATTATTTAAAATATTAAACAAAGCTAAGTAGATTATTATTTTACTATTCAAAACTAGAACAATTGCCCATCATAAAGGAAATTTTACATTAAATAGTTTCGTCTAATGTAGGTTTATCCCAATTATTTCACTAGTTGCAGGTTAGCTTTCTAAATGGTCAGGCATATTTTAATATATTTGCATCTTGTTTTATTAACAACCTAAACATGGAATTTCAGCAAATAGCAGAAAAAATTGCAGCGTATAAGCGACAAGGAAAGAGGCTATTTACAACCTCGTCATTTCAATCGCATAGTCTTGTGCTGCTCCACATCATTAGTAGAATTGATCGCACAATTCCTGTTTTCTTTATTAATACCGGCTATCATTTTTCGGAAACTATTCAATTCAGAGATAAAATTGTAGATGAGCTGGGTTTGAATTTGATTGACTTAAAATCAGATACGCCAAAATACCTGCAAAAAGGAATGGACGGTAAAATGCTATTTACCTCGGATCCTGATTATTGCTGCCACTTAAATAAGATACAACCTATGGAGCAGGTACTAAAACTCCACGATATTTGGATCAATGGAGTAAGAGCCGATCAAAGTGCTACTCGTAGTGCAATGAAGATAGAACAGGAAGCTCCTCACGGGGTAGTTAGGTTTCACCCAATGCTTGATTGGACTTCAAAAATGATTTTTCAATATCGAAAAGAGCATAATTTGCCAGAGCATATTTTAGATTCACAGGGATACTTAAGTATAGGTTGTGAGCCATGTACACGCAAATTTGATCCTGAAATGAATGAGCGGGAATCACGCTGGTATGGTATGAAAAAGCAGGAGTGTGGATTACATACAGATTTAGTGAAGAAAGGATAATTTCAGCCAACGAACATGAATATATTAATTACAGGTGGAGCCGGATACATTGGAACCCAATTGACTAAAACATTGTCGGCTTC
This sequence comes from uncultured Roseivirgaceae bacterium, assembly GCA_964592475.1. GTDB lineage: Bacteria > Bacteroidota > Bacteroidia > Cytophagales > Cyclobacteriaceae > CAZQEZ01. Next base: position 4,014 of record CAZQEZ010000174.1, on the reverse strand, counting down.
TCCGGCAACCTCTTCCATTATCGTTTTTGACAATCTTAGCCGCGCTAATTACAATTTATTTTTAGGTAGAAGATTGGAAAATCCTGATAAAATTACTTTCATATCAGGTGATTTGCTTGATTCGCGTAAATTACGTCAGGTACTTCAGCAATATGCTATAGATGTAGTCTATCATTTAGCAGCCAGAGTTACTACTCCTTTTGCCAACACAGAAGCTCATTTTCACGAGCAAATCAATCACTGGGGAACTTCAGAATTGGTAATGGCAGTGGAAGAAAGCAATGTAAAAAGACTTGTATACACCAGTAGTACATCCGTGTATGGCGCTTCCAGTGAGCTAATAGATGAAGAGGCATTACCCGAGCCAAAAACTTTTTATGGTAATTCAAAGCTAAGAGGCGAACAGCATGTAAAGCGACTAATGGATAAAATGGATACCTATATTTTTCGCTGTGGCAATGTGTATGGGTATAACAAAAGTATGCGATTTGATGCTGTAATAAACCGATTCATGTTCGATGCAAATTTTAATAATCGAATTTCAATACATGGTGATGGTAAACAAAACAGGGCTTTTATTCACATTGATTTATTAGCTGATTTACTCAGCAGTGCTTTGGATGAAAAGATACCTTCGGGAACGTATAACTTGGTAGACAAAAATTTACAAATTTTGGAAATAGTAGATGTGATGAAAGAAATATTTCCGGAACTGGAATTTATCTTTGTCAACCAGCATTTGAAGTTAAGGGAATTGAAAATCAATCCTGAATCAAAATTGAGGAACTATATTGATTACCAAAACCCCAGAGCTTTCATTGAAGAGATGCTGGAGTTTAAACAAAGGTTTTCATTTTGACTTCTTTCCTCAATAGGAGCTTCTGGCTCTATTTCCTTCTAATGTAAGGTTTAAGTTAATATTACTACAAAGTAATTTATTCGAAGTCGCTAATCTGCAGATTTTCAATAGCTTACCCTTTCTTTGTAAATATCCATTTTTATAGCAGTACCGTTTTTTTGTACAAATACGGCTATTTTTTACTCATAATGTTAGGCCATAAAAGATAAAGTACTTATGGTCGAAACACCCTTCCAGTTCCTTTTATGTCTTAAATAAAATATACGAATAACTTATATTAGAATAAATATAAAAGTAGGCACATGAAATGATTACTCGTTTTCTAATCAAGATGTGAGATATACTTTAAAAACTGATAAAAAAGATTCATTCTGTCACATTTGAAGATAATACTGATGTGTAAATCGGTGGCAATGAAGTAGTTGATTTGCTAAAGATGTATTGAGCAATGATATTTATACTCTAACTGATTATAGTTTACTCAAAATCAGCGAGGTAGGCTTTTAAAAGGAATTTAGGTCAATATTTCAAATTGTTTACAGGAAAATAATCAGATAAGATGCCGAGGTACCAGCAAAGTTCTTTTTAGGCATTCTTACTGACGTAAGGAAAATTATGAAGAAAAAAAATAAATACTTAAGGAGGATTTTTTTGATGAAGGTAAATTTACTAGCATTATCAATTGTCTTGTCATTTGTTCTGCCCGTCCAAAGTCAGGATAATGATTGTAAGCTCAACTATACCTATCGGATAGAAAAGTCCAATAATTCTACTGGCAAAATATACATAACACTTAAAAGCGGAAAACCCGAAGAAGAATATTCACTTTGGAATTTATCATTGAATAAAAAAGTTCAAGAATCCCGAAAGAGGCTTATCCCGAATCAGGAAGTGCTAATATTTGAAAATGTACCAGAAGGTCATTATGTGATAAATGTCAAAACTAGTGGATGTAGTTTCTCTACCTCTATAGGAGGTATAAAAGGAATTGAAATTAAATAGGAGTAAAGAGATGCGTGCTAAAATTTATATATTCTTATTATTATTTAGTGTAATATCCAGTTATGCTAATGCTCAGTGTCCCACTAATGCTGATGTAAATTTGATTGAAATAAAAGAAGCTTGTTTTGGTGTGGATGATGGAGCAGTTGAAATTGCATTAATTAATGGAACTGAAGCGACTAGTTTTCAACTTTATCTGCAAGGATTTGGCTATGTTTTTGGTGCTTCACAAACATTGACTGGCCCCGGACCTTACACGGGGGTTAGATTTTATGACCTACCGGATGGTGAATATTTTATCAGGATAAATAATACTGGCTGCGGTGCAACTTATCATATCATTTACCCCAATACTTTTACTGGCCTCTTAGTAAACAGAAGAGCAGAGGTAACAGCCGATATGCTCGGTACAGCATCCATTTGCAATGGCAGCTCTACAGATTTATCAGTAGACATTAACAATGGTGCCGTTCCGTACTCAATTGATATAGATGTATTAGGTAATATAAACCCTTACAATGATCTCGACCCTGTAACTGTAAGTCCGGCAACAACAACTACTTACACATTAACAAATGTAACAGATGATTTTGGCTGCGTGGGAACTATAAATAATGCAACAGCTACAGTAACTGTTAATGATCCTCCTTCTTTAGCTGATTTAAGTATTTCAAGTACCGAAATTTGCCTGGGAGAATCAACTAATTTAGTGGCTACAATTACTGATGGAACAGGTCCTTTTACCGTAGAGTATTCAAATGGTTTGGGAAACTTTTTGGTAAATAATTACAATAGTGGAGACAATATTCCTTATACACCTTCTGCGGCAGGTACTACTTCTTTTTCTATAGTTTCTGTAGTAGATGCTAATGGATGTAATGCTGTTAGTTTATCGGGTACGCCCTCGGTATTGGTTAATCCTGTACCTACAGCATCAATTACTCCGGACCCAGCAGAAGTATGCCAAGGGAATAATTTGCAATTAAATGGCAATCCTTCAGGTGGGGCAACACCTTACAGCCATAATTGGACTGGCGATGTTGGTTCTTTATCCAGTACAACTATTTCTAATCCCATATTTAACGACCCCACCAGTGGAATTTATAATTTAACCTATACAGTAACAGATAATGAAGGTTGTACTGCTACTGATAACATCGCAGTGGATAACAGAGCTCAACCTACAGCCAATGATCAAAATCCGATAGTATGTAGTGATATCGCGGGCGGTACTACAGCTTCAGTAGATCTCACCAGCTTAAATTCAGCCATAGATGGTGGTGCTGGCCATATCATTACCTGGTACAGTGATGCAGGTTTAACAATAACAGTGCCCGGTCCTTCTAATGTGGTAGTAAGTACCGGGTCAATATTTTATGCGGAAGTAGATGATGGTAATTGTACCAATGTAGCAAACGTAACTTATACAGTAAATTCCACACCTGCAGCCAATGATCAAACCCCGGTTGTTTGTAGTGATGCAGCTGGTGGTAATACCGCCACGATAGATTTATCTACTTTAAATGCAGCGATTGACGGCGGTGCTGGTCATATAATTACCTGGTACAGCGATGCAGGATTAACTACTGCAATAGCAGATCCTGCAAATCATATAGTAACAGATGCAATATCGGTTTTTGCCGAAGTAGACAATGGTAGTTGTACCAATGTAGCAACTATAACCTATACGGTAAATCCTTCTCCTGCAGCCAATGATCAGACACCAATAGTGTGTAGCGATGCGCCCGGTGGCAATACTGCTACAGTAGATTTAACTACTTTAAATGCATCTATCGATGGCGGTGCTGGTTATACGATAAACTGGTACAGCGATGCAGGATTAACTACCTCCATAGCAGATCCTACAAATCATACGGTAACTGATGCTACACCTGTTTATGCGGAGGTAGATGATGGCAGTTGTACTAAAGTAGCCACAGTATCTTATACAGTAAATTCAATTCCTAACGCGAACGACCAAACACCAATAGTTTGTAGCGACTTGGCCGGAGGTAATACTGCCAATGTAAACTTAACCAGCCTAAACTCTGCCATTGATGGCGGTTCAGGCTTTACCATCAACTGGTACAGCGATGCGGGTTTAACCACTGCCATTGCCAGTCCCACAAATTATACGGTAACTGACGCTACAC
>CAZQEZ010000173.1:0-8221 GCA_964592475.1 uncultured Roseivirgaceae bacterium | reverse complement strand
GCACTCGAAGTTTCGCCTTTTGGTAAAGGCTCTTCTTTTTTTATGTTTTCTTTAAAAAGCAATACATAAGTATCTGCAAATCAATGGATTATGGTTATAAACCTGATGCCAAATTATTTCATTTGTCAATTTTCGTCAAATTTATTACTCAATTATTTATATTTCAATAGATAATTCTGTATTTATGTGTAATTATGGTATAATATTATTCATTTTATCAATTAAATGATAATAAATACAAATAAATAAAATATTCCCAAATTACATATTGAATGTCATTTTTTTATTGATACATTTACAAGTATAATAATGTAAACGGTGTATGATTCATCAAATTAAAAAGTGGCTGCTCAACCCATATATGCTGGGTTTTTTAATTTCTCTCATAATTATTATACTTTGCGAAATAATTATACAACATTATAGGGTACCTCATACCTGGGGATTAAGATTAATATTATTTTCCAGTTGTTATAGCCTGGTTTTGCTTTTAATTTTTATTGGTCAAAAGATCCAAAAAGTAAATTATATTGCAGCAGAGAATGTAGAAAGCGAGATTAACCAATTGCAGCTATTGTGCTCTCTCAATCAACTAAATCCACATTTCATTTTTAATGCTATGAATGCTATTAGTTCATTGATTATGCAAGAAGAGAGACAGGTGGCATACCGTTGTATGATTATGATAACAAAGCTTATGCGTTATTTATTAGAAAACTCGGATAAAATAAGTTGTACATTAAAGGATGAAATTGATTTTGTTAAAAACTACCTTGAAATTGAAAGGATAAGGTACAATCAATCATTTACTTATAACATAAAAATAGATTCGAAAATCGATCAATATTTACTTTTACCGAAACTGCTTTTGCAGCTGCATGTGGAAAATGCGGTAAAGCATGGGCTGGTACCTAAAAATGGATCCAAAAATTTAAATATTTTTATAAGCCAGAATGGGAAAGCAGCTTTGTTGAAAATAGAGGACAATGGTATTGGCAGGTTAGCTTCTAAGCAGCTAAACCACGATTACCATTCTACTGGCAGTGGGTATAAAATATCCAATAAGTTAATAAAACTATACAATGAAATACATAGAGAAAATGTAACATTAGCAATAAAAGACCTTTACGAAAAAAAAACCCCTAGTGGTACAGAAGTAAAAATAAGCATAAGAGGCTGAAAGGTTGTTAGTTAGAATTAATTTCAAAGATTCTTTTTCAATAATCTTTATAGACACAAAAAATTCTTTATTTTTGTGTTATATCAACATTAATTAGAATTTATTTAAGCTTCCCTAAAGCTATATTATATGACAAAAATTAAAGAATACACTGCATTAGTACTTGACGATGAAATAGAGAGTAGAAAAGTATTTGAAATACTATTAGAAAATTATGAGGATATAAAAATAATAGCTAGTGAAGAGAATGCCGATATTGCTTTAGAAAAAATAAAAATCCATCATCCTGACCTTGTTTTTTTAGATATTAATTTAAAAGATAGAAATGCATTTTCTGTACTCAAGGCGATACGCAGCTATAATATAAAATCGACGGTAGTATTTTTCACCGCGTATTACGATTTTGCAATTGATGCAATAAAACATTCAGTTTTTGACTACCTTCTTAAACCTATTGATCCTGAAGAGTTAGCAGCAACAATTGAGAGGTTTAGGCAATCGAAGAAGGAAGAATTCAATCAGGAAAAAAATGATGCACTTTTAAATCTGATGCAGCTCAATTCAAAGTTAAAATTCAACATAAAATCTGGATCTATTTTTTTACATCCAAATGAGATTGTTTATTGTGAGGCAGATGGAAACTACACGATTTTTCATATTAACTCTAAAAAGAAAGAGATAGTAACATCAAAGTTAGGTCAAGTGGAAGAATTATTGCCATCAATAAACTTTATTCGGATAGGACGTTCTCACATTATCAATGCTGATTATTTGACTAAAATTGACAGGAAGAAACATTTGATAGAATTGAATAAAGAAGGAGAACAGTTTGAACTGCAATTATCATCCAAAATCATTAATAAATTTCTTAATTAATTACTTCAATTCATTGATTAGCTATATAGTTTATAGCTTTATGCAAAACATTCAAGTAAAATTTGCATACACTGGTACATAAAATCATGCCTTTCGTACATTAGCTCATCATATGTTAAATTTTTTTAATATTTATTAGGATATTTACATATGTAATTATTTGTACTTAAACCTTATTTTTATCGCTATGAACGTAGACAATCATTATTTTCATGAACAACTGACTGAAAGAGAAAAAGAAATTTTACAATTGATTTCGATGGGTCTCAATAGTCAAAGAATTGCCAAAAGGTTAATGATCAGTAAGAATACTGTTGATACCCATAGGCGTAACATTTTAAAAAAGACAAAGCTGAGAAGTACTTTTGAAATTGTAATGAAAAGTAAAATGGAACTACTCGTTTGAGTCCAGCTGTGAATTAGTGAACATTCAATGCTTTCTGATTTTTAATTTCTTAATCTTACTAAGCACTTGGCAATATTTATACATAATTTTTTAAATTTGAGCTGCTAAAATTTTATCCGGTATTTTTTATGAATAAAGAATTGTTAAGTAGTTATGAACAGGAAGCATTAATGTTCACCTTTAATTTATTAAGTAACCATCTCTCACCTCATTATCTTTATCATAATTTCCAGCATACCCAGGAAACAGTGAATACATGTCAAGAATTTGCCAATTATTATAATATTAATGTTACTCAAAAGAAGATTTTGATTCTCTCCGGTATATTTCACGATACAGGTCATATTAATGATTACCTAACTCATGAAGAGGAAAGTTGTAAAATAGCTAATAATTATTTACAAGAGCACCAGTTACCTAAAAGTCAAATTAATGAAGTTATTGATTTGATAAGATCTACTAAATTTGATCATAAGCCTCAAGGATTGCTTCAAAAAATATTACACGATGCCGATATGATCAATCTTGGGAAGGACAGCTTTTTTGAGAAAGGTAAATTATTAAGAGTTGAGTGGGAGTTAATTCTTGATAAGCAGTATTCTGATCAGGAATGGGAACAAATGCAATATGACCTTTTAAGTAATTACAATTTTCTTACAACATATGCGCAAGAACACTATACTGAAGTGAAGAATAGAAACCTGGCTAAGCAAATAGAAAAAATTGAACAATTAAAAAACTAACTAAATTTTACACTTGAAGGAATAAAATTATGGCTCTATATGATTTATCGTGGAATATCGTTATTAGTAAATACAAGAAGACTTGAAATAATATTAAAATATTTCAATTTCATCAAAAACTTAGAGTTGAAATTCAATTATCCACACAATTTCACATAGAACCATAAAAAAACACGAAAAAAACTTTTGACGCTGTAAAATATATGCGCGAACAAAGAGATCAAATTTCAAAGGAAATAATGAATTTAAGTCCCGAAGAAATCGTCAAATACTTTGAAAATGAAGATAAAGCAAGCGTGAAGCACAGTGCCTAATCACTAAGCATTCGTGTGGCTGGTACAGCCCAACATAGCCTGTTTCCGAATGCTTTCGGAAACAGGCAGGCTATGTTGACTGAACCCGGAAGATAGTAGCGAAGTTTTCTATGGTAAAATCCTCAAAAGATGAAAATGACAAATGTTATCACGTTGTAAATCTTCTTCCCTCCTGGAAAAATAAAAATTTATTTTTTAAGGTGTTTTTCTTACTTATTCTTGCTGACTTACTTTTTGTATTAAAAGAGCAGCTTTCTGGCTTATGGCTTAAATTGACAATTCTGTTTCACTTTAAATTTAATTTGCAAGTGTTGATTTCAGGTACGATATTTTAAAAATTTTAGAATACTTACATCTTGTAGTTTAACCTTATTTGGGTATTTATCTCTTTATCCCTAAATTTAATATGTCATAATGATAATTTGCAATATTGCAGTTGCAAATTTTTAATGGTTATTTGCCCGGAGTATCTCCGGGCTTTTTTAATTTATAATTTATTCAACCAAATTATTACTGCTTTTGAATTAAGATACTTAAGTTTGTTAAAAATCAATTTTTTGATAATATGAAAATAGCACTCATCGCTCACGATGGTAAGAAAGCAGATATGGTTACTTTTTTGCTAGAAAATAAAGAACTATTAAAAAATGCCGAGCTAGTGGCGACAGGAACAACAGGAAGTCATGTAGAGAGGTCAGGATTAAAAGTAGAAAAAGTTCTTTCCGGCCCACTTGGAGGTGACGCACAAATTGCAGCAATGGCAGCTAAGAAAGACATTCATATGATTATTTTTTTTAGAGATCCACTAGATAAGCACCCACATGAACCAGACGTACAAATGCTTATGAGAATATGTGATGTTCATAATATACCTTTAGCAACTAATCCTGCTTCTGCTGAACTATTGTTATCTGCTCAAAATAGAAAAAACAATCTATTATGAAGGTGATCATGTCGCTTTTATTGTTCACCTGCTTTAGCTTTTTTTCGTTAATTGCACAACCCACCACCATAGTGGTAAGAGTTAAAGCAGTTGACGCAAAGTTTGTAGGTTCTTCTATGGGCGGAGCACAGATAGTAATTAGAGATGTTAACTCCGATAGTATAATAAGCACAGGCTATACCCAAGGTACTACCGGTGATACTGACGCAATAATGAAAGAGCCTGTAATTAGAGGAGAATCTATAATCACTGAAGCCACGGCCTCCTTTAAAACTACTATTGATTTGGTAAAACCTCAGTTGGTGAATATTGAAGTATATAGTCCTTTAAATAATGCAGGAACCAATATTAAAGCTGAGAGACAGATTTGGCTCATACCAGGTAAAGATATTATTGGTGACGGTATAGTAATTGAAGTATCTGGCTTCGTAGTAGATCTGCTATCGCCCTATATTCACCACAGATATCCTCTAAGTGCAACTATTGAAGTAAAAGCCAATGTGGTAATGATGTGTGGATGTCCTGTTCGACCAGGTGGATTGTGGGATGCAGATAAGTTTGAAATAAATGCTGTATTTATTAAGGAGGGAAAACCAGTAAAAGAATTAAGATTATCTTATACAGGAGAATCAAATTTATTTGCAAATCAAATTAATGATTTAAAAGAGGGGGGCTATCAGATATATGTATATGCTTATGACCCAATAACCGGTAATACTGGAGTAGACCAAACTAGCATTTTTATTCGATTGTGCTAATAAAAGGCATATAAACAATTAGTAGTTTAATTGCGTAATTAAAATAAATTTGGCATAATGAATATTTAATTTTAATTAATTTCGTTCAATATGGCGATACTTTCAGTTTATTTTTTCTTTCAAAACTATTCCCGACCAGTTTTGGCCGGGTTTTTGAAATTAAATTATCAAATATGGCTAAAAAACAGAAACATACATTTATGAAAAAATTATTAATTCTTATTCTTCCCCTTTCTGTAGCAACCTACTTATTGGCTTATCAAATAGAAAGTAGTGACCTACAATCCTTACCGGGCGACTCTACCAGTTTATCGGCAGATTTACGACATGAAAAAGTAGATATGTTGGTTACCAGCATTTTGTCCAATTATCATTACAGTAAAAAGGACTTGAATGATGAATTAAGCTCCAATATCTACGATCAATATATTAAATCGCTAGATAACAATCGAGTGTATTTTTTAGCTGAAGATATCAATAAGTTTGAAAATTATCGATACAAACTTGATGACTATCTTAAAAGTGGTGAATTAGACCATATTTATGAAATGTTTAATCGGTTTAAAGTAGAGTTTAACCGCCGTAATAAAAAGGTAAATGAAATATTGCAGCAAGATTTTGATTTTAGCAAAGAAGAATATTATCAATCTGATAGAGAAGATGCTGCATGGGCCACTTCTGAAGAAGAATTAGATGAAATTTGGAGAAAAATTATAAAAGATCAAGCTTTATCATTGAAGCTTACCGGTAAAGAAATGTCTGAAATAAGAGATATATTGAAAAAAAGATACGATAATCTTTATAAAAACATGTCTCAGGTAAACAGTGAAGATGTTTTTCAAATATACATGAATTCATTTGCTACAGTATTTGATCCACATACTGCTTATTTTTCTCCACGTACTTCCGAAAATTTTCATATTAGCATGAGCCAATCTCTGGAAGGCATTGGCGCCAGATTACAAATGGAGAATGATTATGTAAAAGTAGCAGAAGTTATAGCCGGAGGACCTGCTTTCAAAAGTAAAAAAATTAGTGAAGGGGATCTTATAGTGGGGGTAGCGCAAGGTAAAGAGGAAGAAATAGTAGATGTTGTAGGCTGGCGTCTTGACGACGTTGTTGCTTTGATAAGAGGCCCCAAAAGTACTACCGTAAGGCTATCAGTGCTTCCTGCGGAAACAGGGGTAAATGGATTACCTGAAGAAATTATCTTGGTTAGAGATAAAATAAAATTAGAAGATCAAAAAGCGACAAGTAAAATTTACAACTGGAATAAAGAAGATAAAAGTTTTAAACTTGGCGTAATTACCATACCTTCTTTTTATATGGATTTTGAAGCCATGCAGAAAGGTAATAAAGATTATAACAGTACCACCCGAGATGTGAAGAGATTGATTAATGAAATGTCAGAAAAGGAAAAAATAGATGGTTTAATAATTGATTTGCGGATGAATGGTGGAGGTTCATTAACCGAGGCCATTGAACTTACCGGTTTATTTATCGAAGATGGACCAGTAGTACAAGTACGTAATTCTAATGGAAATGTAGATATTGCTGAAGATCCTGATCCTTCTATTGTTTATAATGGGCCACTGGCTGTTATGGTAAATCGTTTCAGTGCATCTGCATCAGAAATATTTGCAGGTGCTATACAAGATTATAAACGTGGTCTTGTATTGGGTGAACAAACATTTGGCAAAGGCACCGTTCAGAATTTGATGAATCTGGATAAATACATGCCAGGAAGCGACGAAAAGCTGGGAGAGCTAAAAATAACCTTAGCAAAATTTTATAGGGTAAATGGAAGTAGTACTCAGCACAAGGGAGTAAATCCGGATATCGCTTTCCCATCTGCTTTCAGTGCGGAGGAATTTGGAGAAAGTTCTCAGGATTTTGCTTTACCTTGGGATCAGATAAAATCCACCGACTATCAGCAATTTAACTATATAACTCCGGATTTATTAGAGACATTAAGTAAAAATTATAAATTTAGGCTTAACAATGATCCTGAAATGAAAAAGCTTATACAGGAGATCAATGATTTGACTGAAGACAGAAAACAAACTTTATTGTCACTGAACGAAAAAGAGCGCAAAGCAGCACGTGAAGCAGCTGAAGAAAGAAAAGATGCGCGAATGGCACTTACGGGTACCATTCATAGTGAAATTCATGAAAAAGATAATACCGAAGAAATTGAAGATGCCTACTTGCGGGAAAGTTTAAATTTAACCGCGGATATGATTGTAATTATGAATTCATAAAATAGATGAAAACCGTTGTAACTACCCTATTGCTGACTTTTGTTTTAATAGCAGGAAGCAGCGCTCAAAATCTTGATGAAATGTATGCTCAAGGCCTTGATTTCTTTGAAAATAATCGCTTCAAAGATGCAGAAAATATTTTCACGCGATTAATAAAAGTAGATAGTGGATTCACAGAAGCTTATGTTTTTAGAGCCCTGAGCAAGCAATCATTACAGGATTTCAATAGTGCTTTGCACGATTTTGAAATGGCTATTTATAGCAATCCATTCGATACGCTTGTTTATTTGATGAAAGCGGATTTAGAAACTGATATGCAATTATATGAAGCGGCAATAGTTGATTATTCTAATGCAATTGCTCTAAACCCGGGTGATGCAGATATTTATAGAAGCAGAGGCAATTTGTATTATTTTCTTGACCAATATTTATTATCTACACTGGATTTTCAGGAGGCTAGCAAGCTATCACCTGGTGATGCTTCTGATTATTTTTATATTGGTGTTTCTAAAAACAACATTGGCTTATACAAAGATGCTTTAAAATATCTCTCTACGGCAATATCATTGGCAAAAGATGATGCGGTAATTTATTTCCAGCGTGGAATAGCTTACCAAGCTACCGAAAATATTGAAGCTGCGTGCGATGATTGGCGCAAAGCTAAAGAATTGGGTATGGAAGATATTGATGAAGTTTTGCAGCAAAATTGTAAATAATCAATTTTTCCTATACAGATGGTC
>CAZQEZ010000172.1:0-8268 GCA_964592475.1 uncultured Roseivirgaceae bacterium | reverse complement strand
ATCTTTATAAAGATCATATTCTTCAGGTCCAGGCACCCATTCGCGGTGAGGAGTTTTATGAGAATAGGCCAGAAAAAATGGCTTATTAGCATCACGTTGCGATTGCAACCAATTGATGGCTCGGTCGGTAATAATGGTTGCTGTATGCCCGGTCACCTCTTCTTGTCCTTCGGGCGAACCTAATACAGGATTGTAGTAGGTGCCTTGTTGACCGGGATTGTCGAGGATAAGCCAGTGATCAAAGCCGGTAGGTTCTGAAAACAAATGCCATTTGCCAATCCAGGCAGTTTCATATCCACCTGCCTGCAGCAATTTGGGAAATGTTTGCTGAGTTCCGTTAAAGGTGGTATCATTGTTCAGCATGCCATTGAGGTGACTGTGTTTGCCGGTTAAAATAGTTGCTCTGCTAGGGCCGCAAATAGAGTTGCCACAAAAGACATTGGTAAAAAGCATACCTTGGCTGGCCAAATTATCCAGGTTTGGAGTTTTTACATATTGCTGTAGCTGAGGGTTATTATGTTTTTCACCGTATGCACCTATCGCGTGTGTGGCATGATCATCGCTGAAAATAAACAAAATATTGGGCCTTTGGGCTTCCTCACGGGAGCCTGCACAATTGGTAAATATAAATACAATAATTAAAATGTCGATGAATTTCAGAAATGTTTGGGTCATGTTTTAATAGTCAAAATGAATAATATGCCTAAAATTTTGTTGCAATTTATAAAAAAAGAAGAATACTTATTTTCATAATGTAATTTGATCAGGGTATTACCGTTGTATAGCCAAGTGGTAATCTGTATAGGCGATTAGCGTCTTTACATTATGAATTTTATCAAGGTCAGCCTGCGGAAAACTAATATTATAAAATTTTTCCACCTTTTGAATTAGATCATCCAAATCTGTTTCATCCATTTGCAGGTCTTTTTTTAAATGGTGCTTTTCATCAATAGAAGAGAGATTTCTACCACTTGCCTCCGCTACCAACATAATTATTTCACTCTTTTTACTCATGGCTTGATCATTTTATAATAAATTCAGTCAAATCTTCATAACTCGTTAAAGTGAGTTGATGCATAGCCCGGGTACAGGCAATGTATAGCATACTTTTATCTATCTCGGTTTTATAATTCCGAGCCGAAGTAAAGGGTACCAGCACCTGATCAAATTCCAATCCTTTGGCCAGGTGAGCAGTAGTGATGATCACTCCATCTTTAAAAGCAGAACTTTGTGCATTCAACAAATTAGCCTCCGGGTTATCTACAGCTAGATATTCATGCAACTGATCAGCCTGTTGCTGGTTTTTGCAAATAATACCAAGCGAATGATACCCTGAAGAGTAAAACTGCCCAACAATTTGTTTGATAGTCTTTAGTTCTTCTTCTTTATTTTTTAACTGAATGATTTCGGGGGCTATACCATGCCTTTCCATGGCTTCCAATTTATCATTTTTGGATATTTGCTGGGCAAAATGAATGATCTCGAAGGTAGACCGGTAACTTTTATTCAATTCTACACAATCGGCACTAGGAAACACTTTTTGTATGTCCATGGCATTGGTTGCGCTGTAAGGATTGACTGATTGATTGGCATCGCCCAGTATTGTTTTTTTACAGGGGAATAAAAGCGCTAGCACTGAGTATTGAACCGGTGTGTAATCCTGCATTTCATCTACCAATACATGCTTTACTTTGCTATTGGTTGAGGCTCCTTCCAGCCGAATCTTGAGATAAATCAATGGAAATACATCGGAATATTCGAATACCGAACCTTTGCCCATTTTAAACATCTCAGGTTTTTCCAACCATTGATAAAAATCTTTATAAAGCTGCCTCAGGTTGGTGATTCTGAACATTTTTTTGATTTCTTTCCTGATTTGGTTTCTTTCGGCTCCGTTAATTTCATATTTGTAATAGACTCGCACATTTTCTTCTACTGCTTCGGCAATCCTGTTGAACCGGTTTAATAGTGGCAAACGATGCAGAGACTTGAATTTTTCGTCTATAAACCAGGCAGGTACCGGGTATCTTTTCACCATGATGTCCGTGGCTTGAAAATAATTATTTTCAATGTACAACAGGTATTCTTTGAGTTTATTCAATAATTCAAAAGTGGCTTTGAATTGGATCCGACTGATAAATGCTTCATCTTTCTTTTCCAGCAGTAAACTCACCTGTTCAAAAAAACTTTGAAAACGGAATTTAAATTCCAGAATTTCCGATGCCAGTTGTTCCATGCCCTTTTCCGGTATCATTTCTTCACCCAGTTCGGGTAAAACGTTGGCAATGTAATCGGCAAAAACTTTGTTGGGAGATATTATTAGAATATCGCGGGCGGAAATATTTTCTTTAAACCGGTACAGTAAAAATGCAATTCTATGCAAGGCAATGGATGTTTTTCCTGAACCTGCTACCCCTTGAATTATCAAAGTGGAGGAAGACTCATTTCTAATGATAGCATTCTGATCACGCTGAATGGTAGCCACGATATTTTTCATCTTATCATCGGAGGCTTTACTCAGCTCTTTCTGCAGTAAGTCGTCGTGAATATTGAGGTCGCTCTCCAGCATGAATTCCATTTCCCCATCCCTGATTCTGTATTGTCTTTTGAGCAATATTTCACCGTTTACTTCTCCCGTGGGAGATTGATAGGAAGCTTCGCCAGGCTCAAAGTCGTAAAACATGCTCGATACCGGTGCCCGCCAGTCGTGGATCAGGTTAGCTTTTTGCTCTTCGTCAAAATAAGAATGGATGCCGATGTAAATTGGAAATTGTTCTATTTTGCTCTGCTCTCTGAAATCCACCCGGCCAAAAAAAGGCGACTTCATTAATTTTCTCAGCCTGTTCTTTTTACCTACCGCTTCTTCTCCTGTCACTGCCCGTTGCTCTACCGACTGCCTAACCGATACTTTTTCTGCATGATCCATACCTGCTTTATTTTCCCACAGGTATTCTTTAAATTCTTTAACTTCTTTCGCATGTTCAGTTATCAGGTGGTCGATTTTACTTATGGCGGCATGTAATGCTTTTTTTAGGCGCTTAAGGTATTGCCGCTCCTCTTTTTCTGTTGTGTTTATGGTATTTCTGGTTACCGTAAAATTATCTTCAGTCGTAAATTTGTTCATTATATGATCCTTTTCAACGAGTTTTCTTTTGAAAATAAATTAGCTTTTAAAATAAGATCAAGGATTGCCGGAAAGCTGAATAGGATATCAGAATAAGCGTCCGGCCCGCCTGGATTTGAAAAGTTGATGATCATCAACTTTTTGTTATAACAAATTATCTAATAGTTGCTAACAATCAATAATCGTTTGCAAAAATAGTTGATCTTTTATTTCTTTGCAAAATTATTAGAATGGTTCATTCCTAATGATGACGGCTTCATCAGGCATTAGCCCATCTTACAATACAATGTGATCATACTGTTTGAGAATCCATAAGTATAATTTTCTATTCATGAAAATTCTGCTGATGAAAATCTATTATTTAAATACAAGGAAAAGCGAATGATAAAAAATGAAATGGGAAACCAAAATCCGGAAACCGTAAGCGAGAGCAAGTTATCAGTGTTGCTCGTAAATATAACTGAAGCAACCGAAATTACTGATCATCTGGAAAATTTAGACGTAACCGTTCAGAAGTATGAGGAAGACCAGGAAATTCCTGGTACGTTGAATTATGATCTTCTGAAAAGGGCATTGAACTCTGCTAAAAATCAACATATTGATCTTATCATGTCAGTTGATCCCATAGGAAAGCGGCTAAGTCTGGCGGCATTAACTGAACCTGATGGAGAATTCCGGATACTTAACTTCAACCAATTATCGGCCATTATAACCGAACTAGCTATACGAGAAAATGAAGATCTGGAAGCAGAATTGTTCAAATCATTTCGAGTAACCGAATTGATTGATAAAATAGCTAACAAACACCATGTAAAGTGCAATGCGATCTATCAAAGTTTAAGTAAAAACATAGACGAGATTAATCAAGTTAATTTGTTGATGCATTTTACTGATAATCAGGAATACTATTTAAAAAATGAGCATGGTATTTTGAATATTATTGACCTGATTATTGCTGAAGTAGCATCATTAAAGAATGAAGGTAAAACCCTTTATGAAACACTGACCAAGCTTTACCTGTCGCATGGTTTTTTTAAGGAGAAGAGTCTGACTGTGCAATTGAATGGTAAATCTCAGTTGAAACACTATGGCAGGCTAATTGACAAATTAAGAACAAGTAATTCTGAATCTATCAAGAATAACAGTATTAAGATAGTAACTGATTTTAAAAAACAAAAATCGAAGAACCTACTTTCCGGTAAGGTCACAAAGCTGGATAATGATCTTTTTAATGGGGTTTTGGTAAGTATGACTAATGGTTCTACCATAGCAGTAGAACTTTCAGACAACAAATTAAATTATAATATTAGTGTTCGTGGTTCCTTTTCTGCTAAAGATCAAATTAATGAGATCGATAAGTCATGTAACAAAGAAATTATTAAATTGATTGATAAAGTAAATGCTATTCTATTATGACCAAAGAAGAAAAACTGAACTTAAAAAACTCTATTGAAAAAAAAATCATTGAAGTAAAAGAGCTGATAGAAGAATTGAAGGAAGCGACCCAACCGCTGGGACTCGATAACGCGGTAGGTCGGCTTAGTCGCATGGATTACATCAATAATAAATCGGTAAATGAAGCCGGTCTCAGGGCTGCTGAGAAAAAACTGGCTGGCCTTGAACGTTGGATGTCCGTATATGATACCGATAAATTTGGCAGGTGCAACAAATGTAATAAATACATTAACATAAACCGGCTTCTACTGATGCCTGAAAGTTCGTTGTGCATTAATTGTGCCAGGTAAATTGATGCTAATGAGAAAAGATATTCAGAATTTTTTCATGGTTACATACCCCGGTCAATAAAATTGTTAAGAGTTCCGGCCGCTTCCCGGCAATTTTTGGCAGCTTTTCTGCAGTGTTCAATTGTATGGTTATCACATTCTGCAGCGCAATCCTGGCACACTTTCCCACACAATCTTATTGCCTCATGTATATACATAGAGTGTCTTGAAATTAGGCGTGCAGTAATAATACTTATATCAGCACAATCTTTCAGAGACCTCATGGTGTCTTTCAATTCTTCAAAATCAGGCTCATCAATTAACGAATGCGCCGCAAAATCGCAGGCATCGGCGCATTTGTAAAGCATTTCTATGGTAGGAATAGTAGTTCTCATGGTTATTTTATAAGTTAACTGCATCGAAAGTGCAGAGGTTCAATTAGCATAGTTTAATTCACTTTAAAAATAAGCCGCTCATATCTTTTTAGCATGGGGGCGCCATCGTCTGCAACTTCCAATATTATGTGGATGTCTTTATTTGCCTGGTCAGGTACCATAAAATAAGCACTATCGGAAGTTTCATGAGTAATGCCACCACCAGTAATACACTTTATCATTGTCGGGATCATTAGCAGAAGCTTTTAACTCAACCTTCTCGCCCGGGGCTACCACCCGGGGGGCAGTCACTTCCTCTATAACCGGCGCATGATTGGCTTCTTCATACGATTTGATACTCCAGTCCATGCGTGCCGCAAAATCATTTTGCACATCAGTTATCCATCTCCAAAGGGTTTTTCGGTCATTGTTATCGTCAAAAGCATCACTCCAGTAATTGCCCCTCACCGACTGGTAGCGACCGCCCCATCCTCCGGCAGAATAATCACTGTACGCCTCCAATCCGTTATCAACAAAATTTAAATAGGCAGGCGTATCTCCCTCGCTGATATTATTTTGGGGATACCATGCACCAAGCGGTCCGTGATTCGTTTTCACATTATCAGTGAGCCATTCTTCGCTCATCAAAAGCGGATACGGATTATGCTTTAAGGGTTCTTTGTTGTGATAATTCCAGGTCATGTGAAACGCATTGTTTTTGACAATCCGTACTTCCGGCATATTATTTACAATCCAGTCTCCCGCTTCATCCTGAAAAGAGATGCCAATTACCCGAACCTTTGATATGTTATTCCTGAATTCTTTCGGATGAATCTTTCTGAATTTCCAGAGTGCATGGGCTACAGTGTTTACACCACCCCAGCAATTGATATGTAGCAAGCCATCTTCAATTTTTAACATTTCTTGTATAATCAATTCGGCACCCTCCGAATCCGCGTAGGGTGCACCTCCCGTAAGATGTTTTGGATCCTCATTTCCCAATACTGTGATCGATTTTAAATATTCTACAGTTGGATAATCCGGATTGTGCAAAAGAAGATTATTTCTTATCTCTCCATATAATTCATAAGCCTCATTTATCCATCCCAGCCCATGTCCATTCTTTTGCCACTTGGAATTTGTAGCAATTACTCCTCTTAAATCAACGTCAGGTGTATACAAAAGAAACCTGACAAAGGAACTCCTGTCGTCCACTTCTCCGTCCTGGGTGATAATTACCTTAGGTTTTTCAGATGTTTTTGCATCACCTGGCGAAACCAACGCGAATACTAATAAAATAATTAACTGAAATTTCTTCATTTTAATAAGAATTTAATTTTGATCATTTGATCTTCCTGATGAATACCGTCCACTGGTCGTCAGACGGTGTTTTTAAGTTTCCGGGACTTTCCAACGATTGGGTTGCACTCCATTGCGAAGTTCTGATTTGCAGCCACCTCACCTCATAATTTCCGGACGGTATTTTTAATCCTACTTCTCCTTCACCTGTAAAGTAAACGGCATACTCTTCTTCTTCCAAAGCCAGGCAATAGGCTTCATTTTCCTCCCGGTTTGTCAGCAAGTTATTGGCAGGTTCATGATTATAAAAATCCATAGAATCGGTGAGCATGCGCATACTTTTGATGTGATGCTGCGCTACATAGTTTAATCCCAGTCCAAAATCGGGCCGGTGAAAACGGGCTGAGGCATGTCCGGCAAAGATGTTTCTCCAAAATCGCTCCTCACCATCTTTATGAAAACCTGTCCAGTATTCATTATCCGTTCCCAGGGTATTCATCATACCGCCATAAATTTTTACATTGTTTACCGGCCGTGAATGATTTGAATACAAAACCTGGTTTCTGACAAACAACGATGTGTTGTAATGCACATCGCCACGCTGGGCATTGTTGTTGGAAATATCGATAAACTGATACGAATCCGGATCGTTTACCGTGTTCGATGGTTTTGCCCACTGGCTCATCTTCGGATTGGTATATTGAGCATACCAACCGCCAATGTCCGGATCTTGTTCTACCGCTCCCGGAACCAGTCCATCAGTAGGATCCCAGTTGTCCCACATTTCGGTTACATAGATTTTTTTATCAGCTTTATCTCTTATGTATTCCGACCAGTAGCGTCCCCACTCCGGACGTGTTTTGGTTTCATTATCAATGCAGTATAAAACATTGGGGTATTCCAGGGAAATCGATAAAAGTTTATCTGAAAATTTTTGCTGGTATTCCAGCACTACCCGGTTATTATCCAGTTTGGGCACCGATCTGAAAAACGGATTGTTTTGTTGCTGGGCCGGATAATCAATTGATTCGGGCAGATTACTTTGCTGTTTCGTGTAGGTGCTGTTCAGCTGTGGGTTGAACGGATTTTGGGCCCAACCCGATTCTCCCCAGTAAAAATCGTAGGTGGCCCACAATTCCACCTGAACGACAATGTCTCGTTCCAAAGCAAGTGAAAGCAGACTTTCAAATCTTTTCCAGTATTCGGAA
This sequence comes from uncultured Roseivirgaceae bacterium, assembly GCA_964592475.1. Lineage (GTDB taxonomy): Bacteria > Bacteroidota > Bacteroidia > Cytophagales > Cyclobacteriaceae > CAZQEZ01. The sequence goes on along the minus strand of CAZQEZ010000172.1, from coordinate 539 downwards.
TCGGGTTTATCAAGATTGAAAAGTCCGTCTTCTTTCGCGAATGGTTTCACATTGCCTGCATCACGGCTGCTCATGGTGCAACGTACGTAATTCCCGCCAACCGATTGCAGCAGATCGAGGTGTTCCCTAAGATTATCGATTTGAAAAAGGTTGTCGTCTACCGTTCCTCCCAGCAGCAGAACCGGTTGGCCATTGTATTGCCAGTACATTGGATTTCCAGCATAGACATTTATCGGTTCGATGTCTCGATCTCCGGATGCCATCTCGGCTTGAGCAACACTACCGTTCATCATTAAAATCACTAAGGATAAAATATATAATTTAAATTGATTGATATTCTTTATTTTTTTTCCCATTTGTTTTAAAATTCATTCAGCATCATTGATTCAATCAGTCGGGCCATTTCTTCCGGTTTCTTTTTCAGTACAAGGTAAGCATGATTGTATTTATTACCTTCAACCCAGTAATTGTCACCATTATCTTTGGCCACACAGTAGCCATTGTCCACTTTTTCCCAGTATTCACCAACGCCTCCCCGC
>CAZQEZ010000171.1:0-8362 GCA_964592475.1 uncultured Roseivirgaceae bacterium | reverse complement strand
AAAAAACACGACTTCTGTGAAGAAATTGGAACAGCTGAAAATGGAGAAGATGCTTTAACACTGATAAGAGGCGGATTATCTCCCAATATACTTTTTCTCGACTTGAAGATGCCCAATATGGATGGCTTTGATTTTTTAATGGAATTTGAAAACTTGCCAGAAACCATTACCAGTAATGTAACAGTATTTGTGCTTACTTCCTCCATAAGTAAAGCAGACTATGAAAGAGTAAAGCAATTTCGCATAAAAGGATACCTTAACAAACCACTTAATCAACAAAAGCTAGAAAAAGTAAAAAAAAGTCTTATGGCTTAAAGATTATGTTCATCCTCTTGATGTACCTGTTCATCATTCTTATTTTCCATTTCAACCCTATTGATTTTGTAGCTCGGTGTCTTAACTATAATTTTTGTTTAGAAATAGTGGTGCAATAGCCTTCCGGTCATCCAATTTATTGACCATTAAAATTAAATAACAGCTCTTTTATCATATGATAGAAAGAAATCCAATCACAATTACAACTTTTGCAGGGTGGTAATCGTAATAGAAACTTAATGATGAAAACTTTAGATAATTTTAAAGTTTCCATAGTTTTGTAGCGAAAGATAATTGGCGTGGAAGAAATAGCACAAAAGATAATAGCAAGTGCCGAAGGACTTTTTATGAAGTACGGTATAAAAAGTGTCACCATGGATGACATTGCCAGGGATTTGGCAATTTCAAAAAAAACAATTTATCAATACTTCAAAGATAAAACCGAGATTGTAGTAAAGGTAGCTCACAGCCATATGGCAAGAGAAAAAAACCAAATAGAAGAAATACAGTCAAAGGCAGCAAACATAATTGAAGAGTTGATCATGATGACTCGCTGCATGAAAGAAAATCATATGAAAACCAACCCGGCGGTTTTTCTCGATTTAAGAAAATATTACAAAAAGGGCTGGGAGGTATATCTCGAATATAAAAATAAAGTTTTTTATAAATCAATTTTAACTAGTCTAAAAAGAGGCATAGCCGAAGGAGTTTTCAGGCCTGATATCAATGCTGAAATTTTAGCTACCATGCGATTGGAAATAATTCAGCTCTCATTCAATGATGATATATTTCCCCGCGATAAATTTGACTTTACAGAAGTACATAAGCAGCTTGCGGAACACTTTATTTACGGTATTTTAACTATAAAAGGAAAAGAACTATTAGAAAAACAATTGATCAAACAACAAGAAAAATGAAATTGAAAATTTTATCTACATTAATTGTACTAACTATGGCAGCCAACACGATGGCGCAGGAAAAAGAAACGTTTAGTTTCAGTTTAGAGGAATGTATCGAGTATGCATTAAATAATTCCTACGATATCCAAAATGCGCAACTAGACGTACAAATTGGTAAACGTCAGGTAAAAGAAACAGTAGGCATAGGATTACCACAAGTAAATGGTGAAGTGAGCTATATGAATAATTTTGCCATACAAACGGTCTTTCTACCCGCAGTATTTTTTGATTCTAATGCAGAACCTGGTGCACCTCCTACACCTGTTAGATTTGGGGTTCAACATACCGGTTCTGCAGGTATTAATATTTCACAAATCTTATTCGATGGTTCTTATCTGGTGGGTTTGCAAGCGGCCAATACTTACCAAGATCTCTCCAGGAGATCAAAAGAAGCTACCGAAGAAGAAATAGCCTCTAATGTAATGAAAGCTTATTATGGAGTTTTGATCGCGAAAGAGCGGTTGGACCTCATGCAGTCCAACTTCAATCGATTAGATACTTTACTCTATGAAACCAATGCAATGCAAGAAAATGGTTTTGCCGAGCAAATTGATGTGGACAGAATCAAGCTTAACTACAACATGATTGTAGCTGAAATGGGAAACACTAAACGAATGCTGGCTTTAAATTATGCTTTATTAAAATTTCAGATGGGAATGGGTGTCAATCAAACCTTATTGATTGAAGGAACTTTAAACGATTTAACATTGGATCCATACAATGTACAAATGTTGGAAGACAGCTTGCAATATAGCAGTAGAAAAGATTACCGAGTGGTGCAAACTCAACTTGAAATTGAAAAACTGGACTTGAAAAATAACATTGTAGCCAATTACCCTAAATTGAACGCGTCTGTTGGAATTGGATATAATGCAGGTACCAACACGCTTAACGAGTTCACTAATTTTTCCGATAATTGGTTTAATTACGGAAATTTCGGAGTTACTTTATCAGTCCCAATTTTTTCAGGTATGCAAAGGCATAATCGCATTCAAATTGCAAAATTGAATGTACAAAAAGCAGAAAATGATATTGATGCCTTTGAAAATATGATTTTGCAACAGATAGAGCAAGCCAAAACGGAATACAATAATGCATTGAATACTTTAGAAGCAACCAAAGAAAACGTGGAGCTTGCAGAAAGAATTTATAATGTAACCAAACAAAAAAACCAGGCTGGTGTTGGCAGTAACTTTGAAGTAGTAGAAGCCGACAGCGATTTTAAAGAAGCTGAAACCAACTATTATGCCTCGTTTTATGATGTGCTGGTTTCCAAAGTAGACCTTGAAAAAGCATTAGGAATTTTAGAGTATTAATCAATAATAGAAATCATGAAAAAAGTAATTAAGTATACAACTATTATCTTGAGCCTTGCAGTAATAGCCGGGGCTTGCCAGCAAGACGAACTGGCTAAAAAGAAAGAGCAGCTTAAGGAATATAAATCGGAAGTACTGGAGCTCAATACTCAAATAGAATCTTTAGAAAAAGAAATTGCCTCGCTTGACCCTGAATTTGCCAAAGCTAACAGGCAAGCTACATTAGTAACTACTTTACCAATTGAAAAGGATAAATTTCAACATTTTGTAGAGGCTAGTGGCTCGGTAGAAAGCAGAAAAAACATAACCTTGAGTGCCGAAACAATGGGCAACATCAAAAATATTTACGTGAAAGAAGGCCAGGATGTGCGCCGTGGTCAGTTATTGCTCAAGCTCGATGATGAAATACTAAGAAACAATATTAATGAGGTTGAAACCAATCTTGAATTGGCCACTTCAGTATTTCAAAAACGTAAAAATCTTTGGGAAAAGAATATAGGTACTGAAGTGCAGTATTTGGAAGCCAAAAATGCTAAAGAATCCCTACAAAATAAATTGGCTACGCTTAGGTCTCAATTGAAACAGGCCAATGTTACCGCACCTTTCAGTGGCAGTATTGATAAAGTATTTGTACGTGAAGGGGAAATGGCGCAGCCAGGCTCCCCCATGATACGGATGATAAGCTTAAGCAATATGTATATCGATGTAGAACTGTCAGAAGCTTTTGTAGGCAAGTTTAAAGCTGGTCAGCCTGCGATTGTTACTTTTCCTTCCCTCAACAAGGAGTTTGAATCGAAGATTTCAGCAGTGAGTAAAGTGATAGATGTAAACAACCGTACTTTTTCAATTGAAATCGAATTACCTCAGACAGATTATATGGTCAAGCCTAATATGATTTCAGTAGTAAAGTTGAAAGATTTTGAAAAAGACAATGCAGTTATCGTACCTACAAATTTAATTCAGATGGATAAACACGGTGATTATATTTATGTGCTGCAAAATTCTGACAACTTAAACATTGCAAAAAAGATCAAAATAGAAAAAGGAAAAACTTACAAAAACAAAACTTTGGTAGAGGAAGGACTTAGCGGCGACGAATTGTTGATCGATGAAGGATTTAGAGAAGTAACAGATGGAACTGTAGTACAAGAAGTGGAGTCTACAATATAAATTTATCCAAAGAAATTTAAACATGGAAAATCAACAACAAAACAACCAACAGAAAAAGAGCGTGATAAAAGAGTTTGGGCTAAGCTCGCTGGCGGTTAATAATCGTACCAGCGTGATGATCCTGACCTTTATTATAGGCTTATTTGGGGTGATATCCTACATTAGCATCCCTAAAGAGAGTTTTCCCGATATTGTAATGCCTACTATAGTTGTAAGTACCCAATATCCAGGCAATTCACCGGTAGATATTGAAAATTTGGTAACACGTCCGATTGAGAAAGAAATAAAATCCATTAGTGGTATAAAGGATATTTCTTCACAATCGCTTCAGGATTATTCGGTAATTATCGTGGAGTTTAACCCCGAGGAAGATATTCCTAAAGCATTGCAAGATGTAAAAGATGCTGTGGATAAAGCCAAAAATGAATTACCTGATGATTTGGAACGAGACCCTTCTGTTACGGATGTTGATTTGACCGAATTGCCGATCATGTTTGTCAATATTTCGGGTGATTACAGCATTGCCGAACTAAAAAAGTTTGCCGAATACCTGGAAGAGGAAATTGAAAAAATGTCTGAAATATCCAGTGCGGATATAAGAGGAGCCCGAGAGCGCGAAATAAGAATTGATGCCGACATTCATAAAATGGAAGCCATGCAAGTGAGCTTTAAAGATATTAATAATGCTGTAGCAGCAGAAAATATCACTATGTCAGGAGGTAATATTTTGGCCAATGAATTCAGGCGTTCGCTCAGGATTGATGGTGAGTTTAATGACCCCCAGCAGCTAGAAGAGGTAATAGTCTCTGATGAAAACGGTAAAATAGTTTACTTGAAAGATGTGGCAGAAGTGCGTGATACCTACGAAGAGCCACAGAGTTATTCGCGAAGCAGCCTGCTGCCGGTGGTTACCCTGGAAGTAGTTAAAAGAAAAGGAGAAAACTTAATTACTACTGCTAATCAGATAAAACAATTAACGGAAACTGCTGGTCAAACCCGTTTTCCTGAAGATTTGAATATTTCTATTACCGGAGATCAGTCGAAGTACACCAAAAATATCGTAGATAACCTGGAAAACAGTATCATCATGGGTGTGCTTCTGGTTACGCTTGTACTGATGTTTTTCATGGGCCTGCGCAATGCAATGTTTGTAGGTATTGCCATTCCCCTATCTATGTTCATGGCATTTATGATATTAAATTCGATCGGCTACTCAGCCAACATGATCGTGCTATTCTCTTTAATACTAGCGCTGGGTATGCTGGTGGATAATGGCATAGTAGTAGTAGAGAACATTTATCGTTTAATGCAAGAAGGATATTCGCCTATACGAGCGGCCAAAGAAGGCGTGGGTGAGGTTGCACTTCCAATTATCACTTCCACCGCTACTACATTGGCTGCATTTGTGCCGCTGGCATTTTGGACAGGCCTGATGGGGGAGTTTATGAAATACATGCCTATCACCTTGATCATCACTTTGGCTTCATCACTTTTTGTAGCATTGGTAATTAACCCCGTGCTTACTTCAAAGTACATGCGGCTACAAGAAAAGCAAATTAACAAGCGCAAATTATTAATTATTTCTATTGGTTTGTTCGTGCTGAGCATTCCGTTTTATGTTACTGGCTATTTCTGGGTTGGTAATTTGGCCGTGCTTATAGGTTTGTTCATGCCATTTAATGTACATATACTCAGGCCAGGTGTTAATTGGTTTCAAAATAGGTTTTTTCCTAAGTTAGAAAAATATTATTTTAAATCGCTAAGCTTTGCTTTATCTGGAGCAAACGGTTGGATGCCTTATTTTGCACTTGGTGGTACGGTTCTTCTATTAGTAATGGCATTAGGTTTATTGAATGTAAGGGCACCGGAAGTTTCATTGTTTCCGCCCAATACACCCAATTTTGTCAATATTTTTATAGAAAAACCCATAGGTACTGATATAGAAGCTACTAATGACTTTACCATGAAACTGGAAAAGGAAATAATTGGAATGATGGAGCCACATGAGCGTGCCGTAGAATCAATTATTGCTAACGTGGGAGAAGGTGCCGGTGACGAATTTAGCTTTGGTGGAGCTGAAACTCCCAATCGGTCAAAGATTACTGTTTCTTTTAAAGAATATGAAAAAAGAGAAGGGGTAAATACCAGTGAATTATTGGAAGAAATACGAACAGCCATGGCAAAATACCCTGGTGTACAAATTTCGGTAGATAAGGATCAAAACGGACCACCGGTAGGTAAGCCGATAAACCTGGAAGTAAGTGGTGAAAACTTTGAAAAATTGATCGATCTGGCCGGAGAAATACAGGATAATATTGAAAATTCCAACATACAAGGTATCGAGGAACTGAAAAGTGATTTGCAAACCGGGAAACCTGAATTGCTGGTAGAGCCTAATCGTGATCTGGCCAGAAGGTTCGGATTATCTACTTTATCTATTTCTGAAGAACTAAGAACCGCGCTTTATGGTAAAGAGGTATCTAAGTTTAAAGATGGAGAAGACGAATATCCTATCAACCTACGATTAAAAGACGAATACCGCTACGATATAGATGCCCTGCTCAACAAGCGGGTAACTTTTAGGGATAACAAAGGTACCATTAAGCAAATTCCGATATCTTCAGTAGCTGATATCAAGTTTTCATCTACCTATGGTTCTATCAATCGTAAAGATTTAAAGCGTACCATCAACATTTATTCTAATGTAAAGGAAGGCTACAATGCCAATGAAATTATAAGCGAGCTTGAATTGCTGCTAAGCGATATGACAATCCCTGGTGAATTTGAAGTGAAATTTACTGGCGAGCAGGAGGAGCAGGCCAAAAGCCAGGCTTTTCTGATGCAGGCACTTATTATCGCGATATTTTCTATTTTATTAATTATCGTGGCCCAATTCAATTCGCTTTCTACACCATTCATTATTATGTTGTCGGTATTATTTAGTACCATAGGAGTGTTTTTTGGATTAGCCATTTTTAATATGGATTTTATAATCATTATGACAGGTATTGGTATCATTTCATTGGCTGGTATAGTGGTAAATAACGCCATAGTTTTGATTGATTATACCAACTTAATAAGAACAAGACGCCGCAAAGAGCTAGGCCTTAATGATGATGAGGAACTGCCTTACAGCGATTTGCTTGATAGTATTATTAAAGGTGGAGAGGTGCGCCTCCGGCCTGTGATGTTAACAGCTATTACCACTATCTTAGGATTAATACCACTTGCTTTAGGTATGAACCTCAATTTTATAACGCTTTTCACCGAGTTTGATCCTAACTTTTACATGGGTGGCGACAACGCGGCTTTTTGGGGTCCAATGGCATGGACAGTGATTTTTGGTTTATCGTTTTCTACTTTCCTTACTTTAATAGTGGTACCGGTAATGTACTTGTTAGCCGATAAGTTGAAAAATAACAAGAAAAAGGAAGCTGCTGCTACAGTAGCATAAGTATAGAGATTTAGTTCTCATATTTATTTAGGTTTAAGTTAAAATGGGCGGATGCATTTCTGCCCATTTTTTACTTAGCATGGCTAGAAAAAAAATCTTTGATATATTAAAACTATTAATTCCTTTAGTAGGTTAGTTCACTCATAATAATTTATAAATTTTTCATGATATGTTAGACTTCATTTTCGAACCCTGGCCCTGGTATATCAGCGGTCCGTTGATTGGGTTAATGGTGCCGTTACTTTTGGTTTTTGGCAATAAGCAATTTGGCATCAGTTCTTCGCTACGGCACATGTGTGCGGCAGTAATACCTACCAAAGCCGAGTTTTTTAAATACAATTGGAAAGACTATCGCTGGAATTTATTTTTCGTGGGGGGCGTCATTCTAGGAGGATTAATTGCAAGCTTTTTCTTTTCAGAAGAAGAAATAATTATTTCAGCTGCTACAGTTGCCGATTTGCGGGCTATTGGCATTAATGACGTAGATGGTATGCTGCCCCGATCTATTTTTAGCTGGGAAAGTTTGCTAAGCCTCAAAGGGTTGATATTCATCGTGTTAGGTGGCTTTTTAGTCGGGTTTGGTACACGTTATGCCAATGGTTGCACCTCAGGCCATGCTATTATGGGCCTAAGTAACCTTAGCTGGGTATCATTGGTAGCAGTAGTAGGCTTTTTTATTGGTGGTCTTGTTGTAACTCATTTTCTTCTTCCTATCCTAATCAATTAAATAATGAAAAACATAAAATTTCTAATTTTCGGTGTTTTATTTGGTATTATCCTCATCAAATCTCAAGTAGTTTCCTGGTTTCGTATTCAGGAAATGTTCCGTTTTCAAGCTTTCCACATGTATGGCATCATCGGTTCAGCAGTAGTGGTGGGTGCTATATCAATTCTGATTATCAAAAGATTACAATTAAAAGCCAGTGATGGTAACCAAATCAATCTACAACCCAAAGCCTTTACCAAAGGCACCTTAACCGGTGGTATTATATTTGGTTTTGGTTGGGCATTAACGGGGGCCTGTCCCGGACCGCTATACGCACTGATTGGTTCAGGTTATACAGTCATATTGGTAGCTTTACTAAGCGCATTGGCTGGTACTTTGGTATATGGCTTGTTGAGAAAGAAGTTGCCTCATTAGGAATTAG
>CAZQEZ010000170.1:0-8421 GCA_964592475.1 uncultured Roseivirgaceae bacterium | reverse complement strand
TTGATTTGTTTATTCGTTTATTTGTTTGTGTTTTGACCCGAAATAACCAAATACCCAAATACCCAAATACCCAAATAATGGTCCGCTGGCGGACAGGGGGTGGTTTAAAAGTAAATATTCTTTCTAAGCTTTTGATGAAATTGAAATATTTTAATATTATTTTAAGTCTTCTTGTATTTACTAATCAGGATATTTTAATGGGAATAGTTCCCCCATCCCGAATCAATACCATTCGGGTGGACATTTCAATTATATTTCTATAATCAATTTTTGTACCAGTCAGTAAGGCTGTGCTTGCTGAATTGGAAGTTTCAATTTAGAAGTACCAGGCATGTTAGCATATTTAAATAAAATCCTGAAGTAAGCTCCATTTTCAGGCAAGATCTACACCTGCTTAAGATAAATAATGGCAAGCAATGAGAGTTGATTCAACTGTTTATAGTAAAATTGATGCCTTATATGTTAAGAATCCTTTAATGTCGTAAAGTGGACATCAACCATAAAGTATTTTCTACATATTTGAACGTATTTTGTCTTAAAGAATATGAGGATATTATCCAGAATTATAATTTTTATCTTGTTGCCTACTTCTTTGTTCGCGCAACTTAGTCTTCAATCATATACTCCTTCTGCTTTACTCGGCGAAGGCAATTGGGAGTTTAAAAGTTTTCAAAATCTCTATAGAGAGACTCAATCATTTGGCGAAGATCCATTTGATAAAATAAAAAATGATGAAAATAGAAGGTCTGTCTATTTTACCAGCATCAATCAATTTTTGTATGGTCTTACTCCGCAACTCAATGTTGGGCTTGACTTATGGGCGAGCCATGTAGATATTAATAGTATTTCGCGAGATGCCAACCGATGGGGAATAAGCGGATTTGGTCCTAAAATAAAAATAGCACCATTTCGTAAATTGCCCAACCTATCCGTGCAAAGCACCTTTCTGTTTCCACTGACTCAAGATTTGGAAAGTCGTAAATCGGATGCAACTGACCCGTTTCTTTTTTTAGCTTTTGATCGCTATCTATGGCTTACACAGTTTTTTTATGATCAAAGCATTGGCTCCAATTGGCAGCTATTTTTACAAACTGCATTCTGGTATAGTATAGTGCGCGATTCTTTTGTCAACAATAATTTTCTAGATACCCAATTCAATGGTTTTCTTAGTTATTTTCCCAGCAGTCGATGGACAGTTTATGGTATGCTTGAATACTTTCCAAGGCACTACGATTTTCAAACCCAAATGGCACAACCTTTTAATATTTATTTTGCCCAGGCAGGATTAGGAGCAAAATATCAATTAATTCCTCAATTGCTAGAATTAGAATTGCTTTATAGTAATTTTTTTATGGGCAGTCCTGACAATGGTGCCGGTCAAACCTTTAACTTTGGCGTTAGAATCATTCAGCAATAACCAATGGTTTCAAAATGGTTGATTTTTTTCATAGTCACTAGTATTTCTTTTGCTGCACATTGTCAGGTAATTGAAAGCATTTCCTTTACAGGAATAAAAAAAACCAAACCTGATTTTTTGGAAAGGTTTATTGTTTCGTCAGTAGGAGAACCGCTTGATTCTGCCATTTTAGAAGCAGACAAAGTTCGTCTTACCTATTTAGAACCTATATCATCGGCTCGATTTGAAGTTGCAATATTGAACGGTAAAACAAAAGTTGTGTTTAGTTGCACTGAGTTTTATTCCATCTTACCCATTTTTAGTTTTGGTGGTATCAATGAAAATTTCTGGCTTCAGGCGGGTGCCACTGATGTTAATTTACAAGGCAGTAATGAAAAATTGTTGCTGTACTATCAATATTACGATCGACATTCCTTAATTATTGATTATCAAAAGCCCTGGATTGGTGAAAGCGATTGGGGTTATGGATTAAACTTTACTAGATGGGGTACTGTGGAGCCTTTGTATTTTGAAAATGGCAATGCGCAGTATAATTATGACAATTCTTCCCTGGGCGCCAACCTTTATTATCATGTTAATTATACCGATCGGTTAATATTTAATGCTACAATATTTGAAGAACGTTACGAAAAAAGAGAAGTGCCAGGCTTGGAAGGTGCTCCCGAAATAGCCAATCTTCGAAAATCTCTTTTTAAATTAATTTTCAATAGAAACAGAGTAAAAAGCAATTTTTTTAATCAAGATGGATATTCTTTTCAATTAAATACTGAGGCGGTTTTTCCTTTGGATCATCAGGCAAAAAATTTCTACATCGGTTTTGCAGAATTAAGATTTTTTAAAACAATAGGCAAGACCAATAACCCCATCGGTAATTTGGCGCAGCGACTAAAATTTGGACTTAGTAGTAACGAAAATAGTCCTTTTGCTCCTTTTGTTTTGGATAGCTACGTGAACATTCGAGGTGTGGGAAACCGGGTAGATAGGGGTACCGGAATGATAGTTTGGAATAGTGAATATCGCCATACGCTGTGGAATGCCAAATTAATATCTGCTCAACTGGTGGCCTTTTCTGACCTGGGATCATGGCGAAACCCGGGAGGAAATTTAAATGATTTTGTGCAATCGCGAAACATTCAATGGTTTGCCGGTGGAGGGTTAAGACTTATCTTACAGCCAGTTTATAATGCCGTACTTCGATTCGATTTTGGTAAAGATTTACTTCATAAAGAAATGTATGGGTTTGTATTGGGCGTGGGGCAATACTTTTGAGCACAATACAAGTTTGCCACAAAAGCAATTTTTGCCTACTTTTGATGAAAATATTCCTAAATATGCTCCGATTTATTGCAATTACAGCTTTAGCTTTTCTGTTTTCTTGCAAAGCTAATTCACCTGTTACTAAAACTAATACCACCCCAATAAGCAAATCATTATCCGATAAAGTTAGCCATATGAAGCATTACGCAGGCTTTTTTGATTTCTATCACGATGATAAAACAGATAAAATATGGTTACTGATTGATCAACTCAATCAAGAAATCCTATATATAAATTCATTGGCAGCCGGAGTAGGATCTAATGATATTGGTCTTGACCGCAATCAGCTTGGCAATAGTCGCATAGTCAAGTTTGTAAGGCATGGACCTAAAATCTTGATGAAGCAACCAAACTATGACTATAGAGCCATCAGCTCCAACCCAGCCGAAGTAAAAGCAGTTCAAGATGCTTTTGCGCAATCAGTATTGCAGGCTTTCACCATTGAAGCGGAAGAGAACGGAAAAATCTTGATTGACTTCACACCATTTTTACTACGCGACAGCCACCAGGTTGCTGAAAGGCTGAAACAAGTCGGTCAAGGCAACTATCAATTAGCTCAAGAAATGGCAGCATTGTATGTACCGCGAACAAAAAACTTTCCTCAAAACAGTGAATTTGAGGCAACCCTTACCTTCACCGGTGATCCTGCTGGCAGCTACATCAGAAGCGTTACCCCTACTCCAGAAAACATAACAGTGCGCACGCATCATTCCCTGGTAGCGCTACCTGATGACAACTACCAGCCCCGCGAATTTGATCCCAGATCAGGATATTTTGGTATTGCTTACCAGGATTATGCTACCCCGATCAGCCAGGAATTGACTCAGCGGTTTATCAGCCGGCATCGTTTGAAAAAGAAAAACCCCACTTTAGAAAAAAGTGAAGCAGCTGAACCTATCATTTATTATCTCGACCCGGGCACCCCCGAGCCCATTCGCTCTGCGCTGCTAGAAGGCGCCCGCTGGTGGAACCAGGCTTTTGAAGCTGCCGGTTATATTAATGCCTTCCAGGTAAAAATGCTGCCAGAAGATGCTGACCCATTGGATGTTAGGTACAACGTGATAAACTGGGTACACAGGGCTACGCGTGGCTGGTCGTACGGTAGCTCCGTGGTAGATCCCCGAACAGGGGAAATTATCAAAGGGCATGTACTGCTGGGTTCGCTCAGGGCACGTCAAGATTACCTGATTGCCCGCGGCTTGCTTTCACCTTTTGGCCAAGCCAGTACCCAAGATCAAAACCTGGAAGAATTGGCCTTAGCTCGCTTGCGGCAGCTTTCGGCTCACGAAGTGGGACATACGCTTGGATTAGCCCACAGCTATGCTTCCAGCAGTGAAAACTTTGCCTCAGTGATGGATTATCCACACCCATATGTACAATTGAAAGATGGTAAAATAGATATTACACAGGCTTACGATACCGGCATTGGCGAATGGGATAAAGTAGCGATTGCTTACGGCTATCAGGATTTTCCTGAAACTATCAACGAAAAAGAGGCATTGAGTGCCATCATTAATGAAAGCCTCAAAAAAGATTTGAGCTTTCTTTCCGATCAGGATGCCCGCCCAGCAGGTAGCGCTCATCCTTTTGCTCATCTTTGGGATAATGGCAAAAATGCCGCGGATGAACTGAATAGCGTTTTAGAAATCAGAAAAGTAGCTCTGCAAAACCTCGGCGAAAATAGCCTGAAGCCCGGTGAAAATTATGCTAAGCTGGAAGAAATACTAGTACCCATTTATTTTTTTCATCGCTACCAAACTGAGGCAGCGGTAAAAATGATCGGAGGCTTAAATTATCGCTACGCGCAAAAAGGCGATGGACAATTAATCACTGCAATGATTGACCCCGAACAGCAGAAAAAAGCGCTGGATGCCATACTTAGTACAATTGATGCGGAAACGTTGGCCATTCCGGAAGAGCTGCTACAAATGATACCTCCTCAACCGCTAGGTTATAGTCGTGGCCGGGAATTAGTAAAAATAAGAACTTCACTTACATTTGATCCACTGTCGGCGGCTGAAGCTGCTGCAAAGCATAGCCTGCAATTACTACTGCATCCGGCAAGAGCACAACGGCTACTAGAATATCATAGCCGGGATAATGCTCAACCCAGCCTGCGAGAAATTATGAAGGTCTTGATAACTGCTACCTGGCAAAAAGAACTTTCAGCCGAAGGTTATAAGGACGCCATTCAGCAAACAGTTAATCAAGTAACTTTAACAGCTATGCTACGATTAGCTGCTGATACTCATGCTAGTGAAGCGGTAAAAGCTATTACCTTTGATCAACTAATGAGACTGCAACAATGGCTGGGTAGGCGAATAATAGCACGTAACCATACTGAAAGCCAACGTGCTCACTATCAATGGGCCATGCAAAAAATTGAAAGATTCGTGAAAAATCCGGTTGAGTATGAAATGTCAGAGCAATTGACTCCGCCACCGGGCTCTCCTATCGGAAATGGATGCGAAAAGTAAAGGGGCTAATAGTAAGGCAGTATTTAATTTAAAAATTAATTTCTAAATTAGTGGCTATGAAAAGATTTCTGATATCATTTATATTTGTTTTAATTACTTTTTTAAGCCAGGCTCAATTAAAAATTGCCTGTGTAGGCAACAGCATAACTTATGGTTCTGGAATTGAAAATCGTGACCAAAATAGCTACCCGGCACAATTGCAAGCGCTTGCCGGGGATGAATGGCAAGTGAAAAATTTTGGCGTAAGCGGTACCACTATGCTTAAAAAAGGAGATAAACCTTATTGGCAACAAGAGGCTTTAAGAAAAGCAATACTATTTGAGCCAGATGTAGTGATCATAAAACTTGGCACTAATGACACTAAACCTCAGAATTGGCAATATTCAGAGCAATTCATTATAAATTATTTAGATATGATAGAGCAATTCCGAACCCTTTCCTCTCAACCGGAAGTATTTATTTGCTTACCGGTACCAGCATTTGAAGAGCGTTGGGAGATCAGGCCTGCTGTTGTAAAAAAAGAAGTGGTTCCTGCTGTCAGAAAAACCGCTAAAAAATCAGAAGCTCATTTGATCAATCTTTACAGGTTTTTTAAAAAGAAACCGGAATTATTTCCTGATCGAATTCATCCCAATGCAGCCGGTGCAGCTTTGATGGCAGAAATAATTTATGATCATTTACAAAAACATTTGAAGTAACTAATAATCCATAATTTTAATTTCTACGCGCCGATTGAGCTTACGTGTTTCAGAGTCAGCGTTGCTGGCTACAGGTTTACTACCACCATAGCCTTGGGTAGTTATTCTGTTTTTTGCAATGCCGTTATCTATTAAATATTCTTTCACTTTTTCTACGCGGCTGAATGATAGGTTCAAATTAGCTTTACTACTGCCTTGATTGTCAGTATGCCCACCTAATTCAATGACCAATGTTGGATTATCATTCATTATTTTCAACAATCTTTCTAGTTCAGGTTTTGAATCGGGCAACAACATAGCTTTACCCTGTTCAAAGAATAAATTATTTAAACGAATGGTTAAACCTCTTTTAATCGGATAAAGCAATAAATCCTGATTCACCTCCTGATAAGATGATTGATTACTCAAGTCTATATTTTCACTTATCGGAATAAAGCCTCGTGAGGTAGCTCGGTAAGAATATATATTCCCGAGTGGCAAAACAAGTGAAAATGATCCGTCTAAATGGTTGGAAGAAATAATTCCTTCTTCGTACCCGGTTGCTGCATTTTCAAAAATTACTGTTGCATCCAATGGTTCTTTAGTTTCGGCATGCAACACTTTACCAGCTATCAATGCAACAGGCTCTGGTTTAAACTCATATGGTAAAGCAATTCGATGGATATCTTCGAAATTATCGATTACATTGCCGGTAGATACAAAATAAGCATAATCGCCCTTTGCAGAAACTGCATAATATCCATCCCAACCCACTGTATTTACTGCATTACCAATATTTTTTGGCGCAAGCCAATTTTGCCAGGTATCATCCAGTCTTTTGGTGTAGTAAATATCTGCTTCCCCAAACCCTTCATGGCCTTCAGAGGCAAAATAAAGTGTCTTGTTATCAGCTGCCAGATATGGAGAAAACTCCATAGCTGGAGTGTTAATTTTTAATCCAAGATTTTTGGGCTTCGACCAACTATTATCCAAATTCTTAAAGCTCACGTACAAATCCTGATAGCCCTCTCCTTCGTTATTTTCAATAGCCATGAGTAAATATTGCTCATTGGCAGACATGAAATAATCATGATAAGATGATTTATTGTAAAAATTATGAATAACCAAAGGTTGAGGCTCTGACCATGAAATACCCTTTTTACTTGCCATTGAAATGCCCGGTTCATCTTTACGTGAGGCATCATTGATAACATAAATGTGTTTGCCATCTGGTGATACTGAACATACCCCGTTGGCATTTTTATCATTTAATGGATATCCCGCGTTGCGCGCAGCACTCCATTCTCCATTGACCCATTGGCTTACATAAATATCTTGGGGATCACTTTTTCCACCTATATTATCCGGGTGGTTTTGCCTTACAAAATACAATGATCTGCCATCAGGTGAAATAACTGGCTTGGTATCTATAAATGAACTGTTAATACGAGGCCCCATCGACTCCTTTTTTGCACTAAAAGTCAGGGCTTCTTCTACCAAAAAATCGCCGTATTCTTTCAATTCACGTTTAAATGCATTTACATCATCATAATTGGCTATACCAACAGCATCAATCTGCACCCATCCGTTCGCTGGCACACTATTAATATTAATTTCAATCTTTTCTACCTGATAAGCAGTAGCTGGCACTTTAAATAATATTGCTCTGGCATTTGATGGTTCGGCCACCACTGCTTTTTCATAAAACTGATAACGCTTACCTGAATTATCAAATAATGAAATACTTTCAATGCGACCAGGCTGATGGTTTTCAATGATTATCAATTCCTGAATAGGCTGTGGATTGGCAAACTGAAGAACCATAGTACCAAAAGCACCGGGATATTTTAAACGAAAAGCGTTTTCATTGATACTGCCTTGCGGAAAGGCATCGGGTGGACCTAACGCCTGATGAGCAGAATATCTTACATCACTCTCACCAAATTGATTGAATTGAAAATCGACTTTATCAGCCCATTGTATTTGCTGAGCTTCAAGATTTATACAAGAAAAAGTAATCGTGACAATTAAAATAAGCTGGTAATACCTCATTATATAATCCGGTTTTTTTGAGGTTAAGTTAATATTATTGAAGATAATTTACCGGTGAGGATAATCAATTTTCCTACATGGCTAGGATTAAATTGATTTTTAAGAAAAATAGGCATTTGACATGAAACAGAAACACCCAAATTTGAAAACAAGGGAGTTTCTGGTAATTAGCTATTTTTACACCTATTTCTTAATTAGCACCTTCGCGTCATTAAAGCCATCGGTTTCTAATCGATAAATGTATTTTCCTGCTTTTAGGTTACCAAAAATTTACGATGTTATAAATTTAAAAAACCTTAAAATATGATTTGTGTTATAGATTTTTTAAAATAAAAAACATATAATTGTTGTATAAAATTTAAATACCAATTTTAAATCCTAAACCAGCTACTTATGATGCATTATAACTTTTCACTTCGTCCTTTCTTTGGTTCTATTAATAGGTTCTCCATCAAGCATAATTTAATTAGATATTTAACAA
>CAZQEZ010000169.1:0-8431 GCA_964592475.1 uncultured Roseivirgaceae bacterium | reverse complement strand
GGAAAGTCTGCTTCAGCAGACTGGGGGTGAGGAATTAATCTGTATTTTTATTTCTAATAAATCTTAATAATTTTTCAAGAACTATTTCCACTTTAAATCATTTAGAGCCAAAAATGGCGAGAAACAAGAAAATTATCCTACATGTAATATTTTTCATTACTTTAATGTTATCTAATTGTTAACTTAGTGCTAGCATAAGCGTTAAACTAGATAGAAAGCAGTTTTATCTATGAAAAAAATAATGGTCATATTGATTACTTCTTTAGCTGTAGTATTTAACACAGCCATGGGACAATATGATCATGAGCGTCAATATAATCTCGATCAGATATTTTTTCATTCGGAATTTGAACGCAAAACAGTAATCAATTACCTGGAAGGTAATTATCGCGATCAACTTGACCTTCTTCTTGCCTCTGGTAAAACTATTAATCAACAAAATGTAAAAGAATATAAGCAAATATTTGAAGAGTTTACATCTGATTTAAAACACAAGCAGCAGCGGTACAAAAAACAACATAAATTTCTAGAATACCTATTCTTTAAAGTTCACCGAAAATTCTTGAAGCACTACCAGAATTATGTTACCATAGAAAATCTATTCAAAAATAAATATTACGATTGTGTAATAGGCAGTAGTTTTTATGCTTTGGTATTGGATCGTTTAGGAATAAGTTACCACATAATTGAAACCAACTACCACATGTTTATCATGCTAGAAATGGACGAAACACCTTATTTATTTGAATCTACTGATCCTATTGCTGGATTTGTGCATGGGATAGATAAGGTTATGGAAAGGCTTGAGAGAATAAAGAAAAGAGAAAGAACGATAGAACAAGAGAATAGCAATTCCGCCATTTTTACCTATAAATATGTGATTCATAAAAACATAAACCTAGAAGAGCTAGTTGGCCTTCAATATTTTAATTTGGCAACCGTTGCCTTCAACGAAGCAAATTTTGAAGAGGCTATAAACTGTGTGCAAAAAGGAAGATTATTTTATGATTCACAAAGAATGAAAGAAATGATGCGCCTCATCGTACATAATTATCAAAACATGGCCAAAAATGTAGAATAATAAGAATGTCTAATTTGAATTTTATATTAATAAAGGCTAGTTTAAGTAAATCAGCCTTTATTATGCATTTATCAAAAAAAAATAATTCATCTAATTATATACCAGCCGCGAGTAAAAAGAGCTATTTTCTGTATTTCCGGTTTTAATAAAGAGCCTTCTTTTTTGAAAAACTGTTTTTTCAAGCAAATCATGGGCAATTATTACGCTTTATAAATTTACTATAAATGCTGCGCCAAAGCTGTTAGGGGCACTTTTTCAAGTATTATTTTGTTTTAATAGAAGAAATATCCAAGACCCAAAATTTGAAATTTTATGAAAAAAATTGAAGCAATAATAAGAGCAGAAAAATTTGCACGATTAAAAAAAGCTTTGGCAAATCAAAATGTAGATTTCTTTACCTATCAAGTTGTAAAAGGAGTAGGTAATCAAGAAGCCATAGGCGCTAATTACCGAGGCGCTTCTTATCTGATAGATTCATTTGATAGAATACAGCTATCAATAGTAGTAGGTGAAAATAAAGCTGATAAAATTGTAGATATCATTTTAAAAGAGGCTCACACCGGAAAAGTCGGAGATGGTAAAATATTTATTTCTAATATTGATACCATGATCAGAATAAGAGATGGCAAAGTAAATGAAAAAGCTGTTGAATTAGCATTAGTTTAATTTTTATTTTAATTGTAATAAAATAGCTTGTTATCTATTAAGGTTACAAGCTTTTTTAATTCTTTACCTAAGAGAAGATTTCTTACTGCTAAATATTTTTTACTATTTTTGTTGCTTATCATGTACAAAGCTGGTTCAAAAAATAGCTAATGGCAGAAGAAAAGCGTAACAAAAGGCCAACCTTACTTCAAGCACTGATTCCAATTATTTTTCTGATAATATTTTTATCTGTAAATGTAGTATTAGTTTATGAAGATGATGCCTTGTTTGGCCCTAATCAAATAGGATTGATATTATCGGCTGCAGTGGCTGGATTGGTGTGTATGAATTTAGGCATATCCTGGAACCATATGGAAAAAAGCATTGTAAGAAGTATCAATTCTGCCATGCCTTCTATGCTTATTCTCCTTCTCATTGGTTCGTTGGCTGGCACATGGATGCTAAGCGGTGTAGTGCCGGCCATGATTTATTATGGATTACAAATACTTAATCCTACAATATTTCTAATTGCAACCTGTATAGTTTGCGCCATCGTATCTGTGGCAACTGGTAGTTCTTGGTCTACCGTGGCCACTGTTGGAATTGCCCTGTTAGGTATCGGGAAAGCGCTGGGCATATCTGAAGGGCTGATCGGTGGTGCCATAATTTCAGGAGCTTATTTTGGAGATAAAATGTCGCCATTATCTGACACTACCAACCTGGCACCGGCCATGGCAGGCACAGACCTCTTTACGCATATAAGATACATGACGTTTACCACTGTGCCTTCCCTATTTATTGCATTAATAATTTATTTGATCATAGGATTAAATTTTGACGCTAAAATAGGCACAAAAAATATTGATCAGGTACTGGTTGCTATAGAACAAGTATTTAATATAAACCCTGTGCTATTTTTGGTACCTGCCGTGGTTATTTTTCTAATTATAAAAAAGGTGCCTGCGATTCCTGCTTTGTTAATTGGATCCCTATTAGGCGGGCTATTTGCCATTATATTTCAAGGGCAATTAATAAGACAAATAGTAGAAGGTGACAATTCCTTTATCTATGAATCATTTGTAGCAGTAGTTAATTCATTAATAACTGATGTGGCAATTGTTGCTAATAATGATATGGTGAGCGACCTTTTGGTCACCGGCGGAATGGCCGGAATGCTGAACACCATTTGGTTAATAATAACCGCCATGATTTTTGGAGGTATGATGGAAGCGGGAGGACTACTACAAAGAATTACTCAATCAATCATATATTTGGCTAAATCTACAGGATCTTTAGTAGCGGCAACGGCTGGCACCTGCATATTTTTTAATAGTACTGCCTCAGACCAGTACTTGGCCATAGTTGTTCCAGGGCGTATGTTTGCTAATACCTATCGTAATCGAGGACTGAAACCAGAAAATTTGAGCAGAACATTAGAGGATTCCGGCACAGTAACGTCGGTATTAATACCCTGGAATACATGTGGAGCTACGCAAGCCTCTGTGTTGGGAGTAAGCACTTTTGTTTATGCACCCTACTGCTTTTTTAATATTATCAGCCCTTTCATGACTATAATTTTTGCTTATTTGAATATAAAAATTGCTAAATACAAGACCACCTCAAAACCAGATAAAACTCAAGAATATGTTTGAAAAAGACATAAGCAAGGATGCATTGAATGATCTCCCATTGCGCAGGTATGAAGGAAAAATAATAGTGATAACACAATTAGAAAAAATAACTCAAGCTGTGGAAGAGATTAATCAACACCCGGTTATTGGATTTGATACAGAAAGACGCCCTTCTTTTAATAAAGGAGAATTTCATTCTATTTCACTTCTACAAATTGCCTTGCCTAACAAGGTATTTCTATTCAGGCTAAAGTTTGCTGGCTTCCCTCCACTCCTAACTTCAATATTCACAAATTCTAAAATAAAAAAAGTAGGAGTAGGCATTAAGGACGATTTGATTTTTTTGCAACAAATAACACCTTTCGAACCACATTCTACTGTTGATTTAAATGAAATTGCGACTGGTCTGGAAATAAAATGTAGGGGAGTAAGAAAATTGACTGGTCTAATACTGGGATATAGGATTTCCAAAAATCAACAAATAAGCAACTGGGATTTACCAAAGCTTACCGATAAACAATTAAATTATGCAGCTCTTGATGCCCATGTTTGTCTGGCAATTTACCAAAAATTGTCCAATTGGGGTTACTTGTAAAATAAAAAGGAGGAAAACTCCTCCTTTTATCAACTAATAAATTCAGATATTATAATTATTCAACAATTAAATAAAATTTAGTATTATCCCTATTGAAAAGAAAACTAGATTGAAGCAATATTCCCTTGGTTTCATTTTCTTTTCCTTGAAAAACTAACTTTCCATTTTGATTGAAAATTTTTACATTTTTCGATTCTTCGATCGCAATTTCACTTTGATAAGCATCGAATAAATAGTCTTTAATAAGTTTTTGCTCTAATTGGTACAAGGAAGAAGCAAAAGTGTATTTCATAACTTTTTCTTCTCTTGCTTCTTTTTGTAAGTCAGCATTGTTGGCAAATGATTGCGTTGCCATTAACATTACTATTCCAAAAATTGAGTTTTTAACAGCTTTCATTTTGTTTTTTTCCATTTTGTTGTTATAACCTTTATTAAATTTAAGTTTTTGACGCGTTCATAGAAACATTTGAAATTCAAATATTTAGCAGCTGATTCAGGTCATAAAAATCAATCATCCCTAAATCACATACTAGAATAATATTGCAAAATTAAAAATATTTATTAAGATTAAACGGCCTAAACAAAATATTGTTTGGATCAACAATGGATTTCAATGTAATACAATACAAATAATTTGAATAATCGGAAATGATTATGAATAGACAAATTTAATATTTTTAAAATAACGCAGCTCACATTAATATAATTACATTATATAATGTGAAATTTATATTTTTATTAAAATATTAGTATTTTGAATGAAGAATTTGACTTTGTAAGAAAAAATAAGAAATGAAATTATAATAGCGTTGCTAATTAAGAATGAGTAACTTCATATTTATCCTCTGCATTTAAACCGGTTTCTTTCCACTCATCTTCTATCATTTGAGATATCTTTTCAAAATTATGCTGAAAGTCGCTTTTATTATTTTGCATACTTTTTAGAGCCACCTGATATTCGTTAGCAAGGCCTAAGTTGGCATCGTATAATGGTTGATTAAAATTTTTCATTAATTAAATAAATTAAGTTTTAAAAACAAAGTATTTTATTACAATTTTTACATCAACTGGTCAAATTTGATGCCAATTATAAATAAGGACTTCATTCTCAATACGTTGTAAAAAATGTGGCGTTTTATGCAATAAAGGTAAAGCAACTTGAGGAATAAATTACTCAAGTTGCCCATTTATCTTCAATAGAAATGATTAATTATTAGTTTGTGCCTGCTTCATCTCCAACTTCTACATCAATATTTTCGTCAATTTCCTGACCAAGTTTTTCAATGTTGGTTTCAGCTTCTTCCAAAGCTTGACTTACGTTGGTTTTTAATTCAGCCCACTCTTCTTCGTTAGCATTTTCTATGCTATTCAAATTATTTTGAAGTTCATTTCTTTCTTCCTGCAGATTGTTTATGGTTTCACGATATTCTTTCTGCATTTCACTTTCGGCATTTTCCATAGCCTGATTCAATTCGGCAATTTCCTGATCCAGTTCCTGAATAGTTTGATTGTAGCTGTTTCTTAATTCAGCTTTTTCTTCTTCCCATTCGTTTTCTGACTCTTGTTGTTGCTGAGGAGTACAATTAAACATCAGTAATCCAGCAATAAAAAATAAAGAAAAAATTTTGATAGTCTTCATAGTTAAAAAATTATTAAATTCTTAAAATACATAAGTTTTGTAATAATTTGTTAACCTGCTCATTACCATTATGTTTATTCGTTGTTTATTTCCCTAGTTCTACGGGTTTAAAACTTTCAAAAACAGCTGCGGGTAAATTGTCAGAAACCATAATTTCAGTAATTTGGCGCTCTCCTCTATCACCTGACAATAATATTTGTCCATACTTTTGATAATCATTCCAAGGGGTAATTATATTAGCAGTATCCTGATCAGCCTCTCTAAAATATGCCCATTTTCTTATTAAATAATTGTTTTTATCTACCCATACATGATATTTATTATTCGGTGTAGTGCCCACATTATCAAAAGTAAGCTGAAGCTTTTGTGCATCCCCCGCGTTTTGTATACTATCTTCTCCAACATAATTGAGAGTTACACCACTATCTTTCAGCTTGTAAGGCATTATTAACCAATAAGCATCATTATTCCAAAAACTTTTCGCGCGTTCAATATAAAATCTTAAAGAATCCGGATTAGTGACTTCTTGTCCATCCTTTTGTATTCGACCGGTTAAATCGTCAAGATTGATGAGGGCAATAAAATCATTGCGCAAAGACTCAATACGAATATCATTGGTAAACTTATCCCAGTAGTGCTTACGTGCACCAAAGAAGTTCCAACTCAAGTAGTGAGTATTATCCCATGCTTCTCTGCCTCCCATTGCTTTCATTACTGAATCAGCTATCGTTATAGCAGAAGAGTCTGATTCTTCAAAATTAAAACCTTTGGCCGGGGGATTGATATCATAATTTTCTTCGGTGGTATTACTTCCTGTACATTGCCAAAAGAAAATTATCATTGCCATTATTACTATAAAATTTTTCATGATATTCATTATTTAAGCATATTTTATAATTTATTCAAATTTACATTTTTTATCGTGTCATCTCAAAATATAAATATTTCACTATTCTTACATTTTATTTAAACATTCTTATGCTACGCTGGTTTTTCCATCATTATGAAATATACTCGGATATTTTGTGAAGTAAATGGAGAAACCAGAGAATTTAAAACTGACGATATTTTATTAGAGAAGAAACCACAGGAAAAGGGCATAAAACTGATAACAAACCAAGGCATGCTTTTATAAATATATGAGAAATTTAATTACTGGTTTACATCATGTGACTGCCATGGCCGATCGTTCTCAACAAAATTTAGCATTTTATGCCGGTATATTGGGGATTCGTTTGGTAAAGAAAACAGTGAATTTCGATGCTCCTGAAGTATATCATTTATACTATGGTGATCAACATGGAAATCCTGGCACTATCCTAACTTTTTTTCCCTTTGCTGGATTGAGGAAGGGTGTACATGGCTCGGGACAGATGACGACTACTTCTTTTTCGATACCATCAAATTCTTTTGATTATTGGCAAAAGCGATTGCAAAAATTCGATATTAAATACAATCAACCACAAGAAAGATTAGATGGAGAAGTGTTCATAAAATTTCAGGATTTTGATGGCCTGGGGTTAGAATTAGTAGCAAATGATAATGATGAAAGGCCAGGCATAACTGACGGACCGGTGCCTGATGAAAATAGTATTAGAGGTTTTCATTCAGCCACCCTAAGCGTCAGTGACCCGGGCACCACCGGCGCAATACTCACTACCATGCTTGATTATAAAGTAATTAAGCAAAAAAATAATCGTATTCGCTTAAGCAATGCAGGTAGCGAAGGGCAATTTGTGGACATAGTAACCACAACACAAAGAGGAATGGGTGGTAGCGGCACTGTACACCATTTGGCGTTTGCAACTGCATCTGATGAAGACCAATTGCAAGTAAGAGAAAGAATAGAAAGTAATGGCTTGCAGATTACACCCGTACTGGACAGGCAATATTTTCACTCTGTTTATTTTAGAGAACCTGGAGGAGTTCTCTTTGAAGTAGCTACCAAACCTCCGGGGTTCTCGGTAGACGAGCCTGTAGAATCTTTGGGACAATCGCTGAAACTACCTGAATGGATTGAACCGCAACGAAAAATTTTAGAACAGAAATTAGAAGATTTAAACATCGATTTAGCAAAATATAAGGATTAACAAAATGCATACATTTGACATTGTAGAAGCAGGTAAGCCTATAAATGAAGCAAAAAGGGCAGTGATAGCATTGCATGGTAGAGGGGATAACGCGAGTAATTTTATTTCGGTAGTAGAAACAATGCTGGATGAAGATTATTACATAATAGCACCCCAGGCCACTAACGATAGCTGGTATCCCAATAGCTTTATGGCGCCTGAAAGTGAAAATCAGCCCTGGCTTGATTCTGCGGTTGATATAGTACAACAGATAGTAAAGAATACAAAAGAAGTGTTGCCAGGACAAAAAATATTTATGGTAGGTTTTTCGCAGGGCGCCTGCCTTGCTTTAGAAGCAACCAGTCGTAAAGCTTCTTTATTTGGTGGTGTAATAGCTTTTACCGGTGGGTTGATAGGAGAAGCCATTAATCACAAGAAATATTCTGGGGATTTCGGTGGTTCTAATGTTTATCTTAGCAATAGTTTTCGTGATCCACATGTGCCACTAAGTCGTTCGAGGGAATCGGTAGATGAATTGGAAAAATTAAATGCTCAAGTAATATTAGATTTGTATGAAGAAAGACCCCATACAATTTTGAAGGAAGAGTTGGAAAAAGTAAAGGATATGTTTTTCTTTTAGAATATTTCTTCCACTTCTTCTTTCTCACAGTCGATAGTCATTCGCTGACTATAAGAAGGTTTACTAAATCTAACTTTATTAAATTTTATATCATCGTCATTATACACCTGCTGCATAAATTGCTCCCAAAT
>CAZQEZ010000168.1:6236-8529 GCA_964592475.1 uncultured Roseivirgaceae bacterium | reverse complement strand
TTAAAAAGCCCTGAAGGGGCGTAAAAACAAAGCCCTGGGCAAAGAAAAGATATAAAAACAGGCGCAGGCAGACCGCCACTATAATCAGTAAATCTGAATGCGCCTTGTGTGCAGAAGCTCCGGTAAGTTACTAAAAAACGAAAATGGACGATCCTCCCTTTCGGTCCTGACGGACAGCAGCAGGCAGAAAGTATCGGTTTGTTAACTCTTTAGCAAGAAATACACCGCAGCGGCTACCAATCCGGTAGGGACGAAAGGTGGCAGCCCTGAATTTTTAATTAAAAACCTGACAGGAATGACAGTTTTAGCTACAGATTATTATTTATTAATTATTATATAATCCCGTGAAAGTGCAACTTTTAGATATAGTCCCAAAACCTAACAGGCCTAACAGGTTTTACTGCCTTTCCCAATAGTGCCATCAACAAAATATTAAAAATTGTTTTCATTTTATATTGGATATTTTGTGTATTTTATTTATTTCCGCGAGTACAGGCGAATCAAATATAAGGAAAATTTCATTCCCCATATCAATGATTCCCATTCCAATAAATGAATTAACCCATTATAAAAGTATTAAATTTAGAAGAACACTTGACAACTAGGAAGAGCTGCTTTAATTCGATCCTTCTCAGCCGGGCTTAGCGGAATGTTTCGGGCGATAAGAGTTTTGAGGTTGGCCAACTTATGGATATCTTCCGGCATGTATTCAATCAGGTTATCAGAGATGATTAAAAGTTCAAGGCTTTTAAGGTCAGCCAGGTCTTCCGGCAAAGTCCTCAACTTATTTTCAGACAAGATCAACACTTTTAATTTTTTTAATTTTCTTATTTTTCCTGAAATGCGGCTGATCCGGTTATGCTGCAGATTTAGTTCTTCCAGCTCTTTTAGTTTAGTCCAGGCAGGCTCAAAAGCATAAAATTGATTATAACTTAAATTAAGTTTCTTTAAGTTTTGAAGCTTAAACATTGATTCGGGCAGGTGACTTAATTGGTTATTTTCAAGCTCAAGTACCTCAAGGGAAACGCATTGTCCTATTTCCTTCGGCAGGCGAATGCAATTGTTGAGTGAAAGATGCAGAAAACGAAGCCGGGTAAGTTGTCCTATCTCTTTAGGAAGTTGGTTGATCTTATTATTTGCGACATCAAGGCTTTTTAAATTCTTTAAGTGAGCTATCCGGGCAGGTATATTAGGTAAGTTGTTATTTTTTAATATTAAGGTTTCCAGGTGTTTTAAATCCCACAGATCCTCATCCCACTCTTCCAGGTAATTATTCATCAGGTTTAAAAATCTTATATTTTGCAACCCCACGATATTATTATCGATCGAAAATAGTTCCTGATCGCGCAGGTTCAGCTGGGTGGCTGAAGTATTTTTTGCAAAGCAAATACTACGGTAGCAGATTTGTTAAAGGATACCAATTTATTAGAAGCATCTGTCTCAGGATGTACCACCCAAATGTAATTATTTCCGCCATCTTGCAAAACCCATAAATTTCCCTGGTCGTCAAAGATCAGGTTGTCATTACCAGTACCCCAGGGTTCGTTAAAAACGCCCTGATCGGTGTGAATATCATAAGACATACCACCAACGAATGTTTCAAAGTCACATACTGTATTGCCATTGTCGGAAAAACGATAAGTGCGACTTAAACCTTTGGCAGTAAAATAGACTTTACCGTCTAAAGGACTGATTTCACAATCCTCTACCCCGTTAAACTTGGTTCCTCCCAGTGAAGCAGCCAAAGTATTTAAATTATTTCTATCACTTTTGGTAGTGTTGGGCACCTGGATCCAGGTAGTGAGATCGGGATAACCATCCTGATCAAAATCACCGCTGTCCATTACGATCCAGCGTCCGGAGTTAAATCCTTCGAGGCTAAAAGGTTCATACTTTAATTCGTCGCCGATAGAGACATTTTCAAAGATCAGGATACTCTCTTTGGCCTGACCTGAATAATCCGGAAAGAAGGAAATCGAGGCAATGTCCAGATCACCATCTCGGTCAAAATCTGCAGGAATGGCTTTATAGGCTCCATTTTGAGGTAAAAAATTGGCTCTTCAAATTCCAGATTTCCCTTACCCAAATAGATCCGTAATCCATGATAAGGTTTAGGTATGGCTTTGTAATCGGCATTATCTCCGGTTACGTGCAGAATGTCATTAATATCATTACCATTCTAATCCAAGTATTCGAAAGTGACACTGCCATGTGTGGGCAGCACCTGAAGTATCTTGCGAATTTGAAATTTTCCTTTTCCCTGGTTGATACAGGCAAAAATACTTTCTTACCC
>CAZQEZ010000168.1:0-6136 GCA_964592475.1 uncultured Roseivirgaceae bacterium | reverse complement strand
CATCTTTTTTTACATCACTATGATAAGATCAAACCTGATTGTTTTTTGTACTCAATCATCGTGGTCATAGTAGGGTATATTGTTTCCTTCGGCACAATACTACTAAAGATATTTTTGACCTCAATTGAATCGGTATTTGCTATGGATAATTTATTTGGCGCTTCTGAAAGATAATAAGCTTTTATCAATTCCCAGGTGGTACTGTCAAGGTAGCGGCTGGGAAGGGAAAATATTTTTTTCCAATATAATTTTTTCTGCCAATCCTGGTTCAATTAATTCACGCCTACAGGTATCCTGATAGATGCCATGGAAATAACCCATTTTTGGTAATTTCTCCTTATCCCATATCTCCTTAGGCAACAAATCGGGTGGAGTATATAAATGGCATTGAACACAATATCTTTCAGATAGGAGATAAATTTAAGGAAAACAAAATCAAAACAATAGCCAATGGTTTCAAATCCTTAAATTTTTCAAATACGTACTCTCCCGCTAATTTATCCTTCATTGATCAATCTTACAATTTCATTCCCACATTCGTCTGTTGTAGCTTTTCCTCCCATGTCCTGAGTTTTATATTCGCTAGTAGCTATTTTTTTAATTACCTCCATAATTAAATCAGATGCTAGCGGGTAACCAAGATGTTCAAGCATCATGGCGGCTGACCAAATGGCGGCAATAGGATTGGCAATTCCTTTGCCTGCGATGTCAGGCGCTGAACCGTGCACCGGTTCAAACATGCTGGGGAAAGTTCGTTCCGGATTGATATTGGCCGAAGGGGCAATGCCAATGGTGCCTGCTATGGCCGGGCCCAGGTCGGACAGGATGTCGCCAAACAGATTGGAACCCACCACTACATCAAACCAATCGGGATGCAGTACAAAATTAGCGGTGAGGATATCGATGTGGTATTTATTTACTTTAATTTGCGGGTATTCTTTGGCCATTGCTTCTACCCGTTCATCCCAGAAAGGCATGGTATGCACGATACCGTTAGATTTGGTGGCCGAGGTAAGATGATTTTTGCGTTGTGAGGCCAATTCAAAAGCGTATTTCAAAATGCGGTCGGTGCCTTTTCGGGTGAAAAGGCTTTCCTGTACGCATATTTCATCCTCGGTGCCCTGGTTGATGCGACCTCCTATTTCTGAATATTCACCTTCATTGTTTTCGCGAACCACCATAAAATCTATTTCCTCAGGCACACGATTCGCCAGGGGACAACGTACACCGGAAAATAGTTTTACCGGGCGAAGATTGACATATTGCTTAAAATGTCGGCGGATGGGTATCAAAAGCCCCCATAGAGAAATATGATCCGGCACACCGGGAAAGCCCACAGCACCCAGATAGATGGCGTCGTGCTCCTTGATTTGCTGTAAGCCATCTTCAGGCATCATCATGCCGGTTTGCTGATAGCGTTCGCAGCTCCAGTCATAGTGATCAAATTGAAAATCGATATTCTGTTTTTTACCAACAGCTTCCAAAACGCGGATGCCCACCGGTATTACCTCTTTACCTATGCCATCTCCTGGGATGACGGCGATTTTATATGTCATGGGTTTATGTTTTTAAAATTAGGTTATTATTAGCTATCACAGGATTTATACTCTACTTCAATAGTGACCACTGTTCATTAATATATAAAACATTTGGCTGTTGCTCATCCACGACTTTTTCAAGCCTGTGTGATCTCCGTAAGGATTTTGAACCACAAAAGAACCAACCACCAAATCTGGTTTTCCATCCCGGTTCAAATCTCCAATATCTAAATCAATCCACCGTCCTTTGTCATAGATAGTTAGGGTGAAAGGCCTAAAGTTTAGCCGTTCTTCGTTTGAGTTATTTTCTAAAATCAAAATACTCTCTTTGGCTTCACCAGAATAATCCGGAAAAAAGGATATTGAGGCTATGTCCAGATCACCATCCAAATCATAATCAAGCGGTACTGCTTTATAAGCTCCGTTTTGAGGAATAAAATATGGTTCGGAAAATTTTAGTGGATCTTCGTTTCCCTTGTAAATCCTAATACCATGATACGGTTTGGGTATGGCTTCATAATCAGCATTATCACCAGTTACATGGAGGATATCCCTGAAACCATCACCGTTTATATCTACATAATCAAAATAAACGCTTCCATGAGTGGGTGGTACTTGCAGTAACTTTTTTATTGCAAACTTACCGCTTCCCTGGTTGAGCAATGCAAATATGCTTTCTTCTCCCTGAGCGATCATTGCCAGTATATCCACTAATCCATCTCCATTAACATCCTCCGTTTTCACTTTTACAGCACCGGTAATGGGTAACAAAGTATGTCTTTGATATTGATCTTTTCCCTGATTTTCAAACCATTCCAATGTACCCGCCCAATTGCCAAATTGAGCAATTACCACATCTTCATCTTTATCCTGATCAAAATCTGCATATGCTACATCGCAAGGTCGTTGCAGACTGTCAATAACTACCTCAACCCTATTGTATAGCTCGGCTTCTTTCGTTCTAGTTATTCTACTCAAACTTCCTGATGCTGCATCAGTAGAGGTGAAACTTCCCATGTTTAATACCCAGAGCCCATCAGATTTTTCATCTATTTTTGCAGCCGGGGAACGCATGGCGATGGATTGTACTATGGTACCATCAGCATTATATATGTTAAGCAAACTAACATCTTTTTTTACGTCACTATGATAAATCAAACCTGAAGCTTCCTTGAAATCAACCATAGTGGTCATGGGAGGCGATATTCTTCCCTGAGGCGTAATTGTCGTAAATATATCTTTAACCGGTAAGGAGTCAGTGCTTTCCGTAAGTAAAGCATCAGGTGCGTTTGCTAAATAAAAGCTCTTTATCAAATGCCAGTCTGCCGAGTCGATTAATTCCTGCTGCGGATACACATTGCGCTGCACAACTTTGTTTTCAGCGTCACCTTTTTCAATTAATTCATTTCTGGATTTTTGCTGGTAAATTCCATGGAAAGCACCCATTTTAGGCAAGACTTCTTCTGCCCAAATTTTGCGGGGCAACAATTCGGGAGGTGAATAAAGATGACATTGCACACAATACCTGCGGGATAACTTTTCTCCTTCCGCTAACATTTCCTTAGTCAATTGACGAGATTGGCTAGTCTCCTCTTTACTATCCCGCAAAGTACAGGCCACTAATAAAACATAAAATAACATGCAATACCGAACCAACATTAACCACCTTAAGATTAAAACCATTTTTTATATTGACGTTCACAGAGATCCAACCTGCCTCGTATTCAAGTAGTCTCTGAGGCCGGAATGACACCGACTTATAACAATTGTTTTTCCCACCACTGTAAATATTCTTCCCAATTAAAATTCTCAGGATCTATTCCCCTTTTTTCCCAGCGGGAGCCATATTTCTCCCAACGCCTTTTTTGTAATGCTTGCATATCATCCGGGTCAGCATCACCCATATCTTCAGTATCTTCCTGCCATTGCTTCAATTGATTTTGCATTCTAGACAAATGCTGCTGGTAGGTGGAGTCTTCAGCCAAATTATGCAGTTCATAAGGGTCGTTTTTCAGATCATACAGCTCCTCTTCCGGTTTTTGCTTTGCCATCAATTTTGCCTGGGCTGGCGTAAGCTCGCCTCTTTGGTGGAAAACTTTCAGTAATGTATAAACAGGGTAACGATAGGCTTTGTAATGGCCAAATTGCATGTAGGGCCTTTCCGGCATAAAATTCTTAATATATTTGAAATGATCGTCGCGTACGCAGCGGATGTAATCTACTACTGCATCGGTACGATTGCGACCTGCGAAAATATAATCTCGACTCACCTCATCCGACAAAAAATTTTGCCCTTGTAAGTGTGAAGGTATTTCAATACCTGCCAACGCCAAACTGGCCGCGCTTATGTCAATCAGGCTTACCAATTTTTCTGATACCGTTTCTTCCTCAACTACTCCCGACATTTTAACTATCAAAGGGACTTTTATGCCACCTTCATAAAGCCACTGTTTGGCCCGTACCATCGGGCGTCCCTGGTCAGCAAAAAAGAATACCGCCGTATTGTCTTCAAGTCCTTCCACTTTTAATCGTTGCAGTACCTCTCCTACTCTACGGTCCATTAATTGTACGGATTCCAGGTAACGGGACCAATCCTCACGGGTAAGTGGATGGTCAGGGTAATAAGGGGGGATGCCCACTGCTTCCGGATCCACCGGGTTAAGAGTATCTTCTTCAAAAACACGGTGGGGATAATAAATTTGTACCGAAGCAAAAAAAGGTTGCCCCTGAGCTCGCTGGCTCCAGTCGCTGCCATCAAAAGGTTTGCCTTCTGGTTCAAAATTAAAATCAGTCTTGCCTTCATCGCTTTGAGGAGTACCATTCCCGTTGCAAGTAAAGTAGCCTTTTTGCCGAAAATAATGAGTAATCATTTTTACCGAATCGGGTAAAGGTTTTACATTTTCTGTCCTGTGTTGATGGGCACCGATGGTAGTTTGGTACATGCCCGTATAGATGGCCGATCTGCTTGGCGAACAAACCGAGTTGGTAGCAAAAGCATTTTCGTACAAACGACCTTCAGCAGCCAATTGGTCAATGTTCGGTGTATTTACTACCGTATTTCCATAGCATCCAGCATCAGGGCTATAATCATCAGCAATGATCCAGAGGATGTTAATGGGTTGGTTTTCATTATTTTTTTCGGCTTGTTTGCAGGCAATTAAGCTCAATAAAGTGAAAAGCAACAACAATAAATTGTATTTCAGTAACTTCATTTTTTAATTTTTATTTTCACAATTCTACATCACCTGGTATTTTTGCAACCAGTCAACTACGGGCTTATCCAGGTATTTTTCACGGAAAGGCCGGTAAAGCATCGCATTGGCAGCATTATCATCTTTGAAGTTATCTGCTTTTGCATCCCAATGAAGCTTACGTCCCAATTTTACGGATAATAAACCCATGTTGCACAAACGATACACATTATGTCCTACCTGCAATGGTTCCAGTGATTCCTTGTTTTCCACAATAGAATTGATAAAATCCTGCTTATCTGAAAATACGTTTTTATATTCAGGAGCAATTTTAGTTTTCAAAATTTGAGGATTGCTGGCTTCCAGTTTATCTTTAAATTGTGCCTTGATCCAACCATCTTCCCCTTCAAACAGCACGTAAGGCTGGTCGATGATATACTCCAGGATCAGGCCATCGGCAAATTGGTAATTCAAATTAAATGATTCAATTGTATTCCAGAGACTTTGGGTAAATTGACCAGTACCTTCAACGAATACCGGGCTTTCATATTCCTTATCGATTCCCCACAGGGCAATGTCAATCAGGTGAGCGCCCCAATTGGTAATCATGCCATTGCAATAGTCATCGATGCGCATCCAGCCGGGGCGCACGCTATAGGTTTTGGGCTCGTGCACCCGACGCATCGTGTAAGGCGCAGGGAAGGCAGGACCCAGCCACTGGTCGTAATCAAGTTCATCGGGAACAGGCATGGTGGGTTGTGGTGCAGGTGCCGAACCATTGAGCGGGGATGGCACTCCTACTACCACTTTATTTATTTTACCAATCGCACCAGCCCGCAACAATCCTACCGCGGTAGAGAAATTTTCTTTAGAACGGAATTCACTGTCCAACCGGTGATGCACCCTATTTTCAACCACTGCATCCACCAGGGCTTTGCTGTGGTTGATACAAATGGTAATGGCCTTTTCCATGGACACATGCTTACCGGCCTGGGCAGCTGCGATGCCGTGAGGCGCATGCCAGTGGTCCGGAGAAGAAACCATAACTGCGTCTATATCATTGTTAGCCAGCAGCTCCCGGTAGTCTTCGTAAGATTTTACGCCCTTGTAGTTTTTGTCTTTTTCACTGTAGCGCTGGTTGATGATATCAGCTGCCTGCTGCATACGCCAATGGTCCGGATCATTGACTGCGATTACACGTACGTTGTCCATGCCCAAAAACTGCTTCAGATTTACCTGAATAGCTTGTCTGCCGGTGGCTATCATTCCCACTGTTATTTGATTGGAGGGAGCATTTTTGCCTAATACCGATGCTGGAACTATGGCAGGAAAAGATAAGGCTGCACCAGCTAATCCTGCGGTTTTTAAAAATAATCTTCGGGATTGTATATTTTTCATATTATTATT
>CAZQEZ010000167.1:0-8688 GCA_964592475.1 uncultured Roseivirgaceae bacterium | reverse complement strand
GGTGGGGTGATGCTGGAAGGAATTTATGAAAACTATCCCGGCAATTATTATTACGCCTTTGGATTATAATTACCTAAAATATAATTACAAATAAATATAGATAACCGTGAGGATGGATGAGCCCAAGAATAGGGGATTCCATCCTTTTTTTTCACCCATTCTTCTCTTTAAATATTGACTAACGCCAAAACGTCCATTATTAAACAATATCAATCGTATTGTCCGTAAATGTTTTAGCATCTAAAGTAATTGCCTCCCCTAATCCTCTTGCAGTAGCTTAAAACCCTGGCCATGAAGGGTTAAAATTTTAATAGCCGGCTCTACTTTTAAATACTTTCTTAATTTGGTGATGTAAACATCCATACTGCGGGCATTGAAGTAGCTATCGTCGTGCCAGATAGCTTTGAGCGCGTCACCGCGATTGAGGCATTGATTCATATTGAGGCATAGCAAACGAAGCAGTTCAGCTTCCTTGGTAGTAAGTTTAATTTTTTGCTCAGGTGTTTCCAGCAAGTGAGCATCGGCATCAAAAGAGCAACTCCCTAGCTTATATTTTCCGGCCTTATTATCTTTTTCTTGGTAAGTTCTTTTCAATATGGCCTTTAAGCGTAAAAGCAACTCTTCCATGCTGAATGGCTTGGTAATGTAGTCATCGGCACCCAGTTTAAGACCTTTCAGGGTATCTTCCTGCATTGATTTGGCAGTGAGGAAAATGAAAGGCACGTGAGGGTTGGTTTTTTTAATATCCCCCGCCAGCGTAAAACCATCTTTCTTGGGCATCATCACATCCAGAATAACCAGATGGTAAGTATTTGTTTTAAATTGTTTTAGCCCTTCTTCTCCATTCCGGCATAGGGATACTTCATATTGCTTCATTTGCAAATACTCTTGTAGTATCTGCCCCAGGTTTTCATCGTCTTCTACTAAAAGTATTTTATTAAAACTCATGCTCTGAGGGTATAAAAATTGTGAATGTACTACCTTTTTTGGGTGAATTAGCCACGGAAATATTGCCTCCCATTGCCTCTAGAATAGTTTTCACGTAAGTGAGCCCCAGACCAAAACCTTTTACATCATGAAGGTTGCCGGTAGGTACACGATAAAATTTATCAAATATTCGTTGTGCTTCTTCACCTGATATACCCACACCATTATCCTTTACTTGTAAAATAATGCCATTTTCAATTTGCATTGTTTTAATAAGAATCTGTGGCTGGTGAGGAGAATATTTATTGGCATTATCCAGTAAATTATTGATAATGTTCGTCAAATGCAGCTTATCAGAAAATAAGATTGGATTACTTGCCTCTAATTGCATTTCAATGGATCCTTGCTTCTTCTCTACTGCCAGGGCAATGTTACCAACAGCTTGGGATATTATCTGATGCATATCCAGTGGTTCCGGTTTAAATTTAAAGTCTTTTTTATCTAGCGTAGCTATTTGTAATACCTTTTCCACCTGCTGCCCCAGTCGCTTATTTTCATCGGCAATAATGTTTATGTAGCGATCAATAAAACTACTCGAATGTTTTGCTTCTGGTTCCTGTAGTGCTTCGCAAGCTAGCGACACGGTAGATATTGGCGTCTTAAACTCATGGGTCATGTTGTTAATAAAATCGTTCTTTATTTCACTCAGCTTCTTTTGCTTAAGAATGGTAAAAATAGCAAAACCGAAGATGAACATAATTACGATTACCAATACTGCAGAAGAGGTAAGGGTAAACCATATCTTTTTTAAAAGCCAGCCCTGCTGGTTAGGGAAGTTAACTACCAAATAATTGAAACTGCCCAGCAAATCATTTGGAAATAAATTTACCATCATGCCTGATTTTAGCATTTCTTGTTGATCCGCTAACCCGGCATTGAGGTAAGTAAAATGAGCCTGTTTTTTATTATAAACACCTAAGGCGGGCTTAAGATCAATGCCCCGGTTAAGCAATTCATTTTTCAGTAGCGAGTCTACCAATTGATAATTGATTGCTTCGCGAGCACCACTGTTGGTGGCGATCAACTCTTCTAAAACTACCGATACTATACTTGTTTTGTCAATAAGCTTATGACTATTAGATTCTTTGTGAAATGCCAGAGAAATAGTGGTATCGTAACTACCATTACTAAATTCGAATTGTATATTTTGGGATGCGGCATTTAATACCTGGGCACTTTTTTGGTAGGAGTAGCTTTCATATTTAGTTTTGTAGCTGTAGGGGCTTGTTTTCTTCTTGTTGTACACGTCATATATTTCTATGATAGAATCGAGCCGGGTTTCCTGCTGCTTGGCATTGCATGGTTTTTGGCAATCGTGATGCATATTAGGGGCTAATTTTAAATGATTGGCAGCTAAATAAATTATTTCCTGTTTTTCCAGCTTGTCTGCTACAGCCTGTAACGCTTCATGTACATCTTGTTTAAATTGTGCCTGGTGTACCTTGATGGCATTATTAATCCAATACATCTGAAAGCTGATAAGCCCTAGCATTGCCAGGGTCATTAGCACTATTATAGCTCTTAAAGTATGTTTTTTCATCTTTTTTTCATTAACCCCTCCTTATGCAACCAAAAACTAATCCAAAAAATATATCTATTCAACTTTTACTAATATACAAATGTAGGCTAGCGATGATAAGTTAACGACTTCTTTAACTTTTTTTAACAATCATTAACTGCTATTTAACCTGTTGAAAAATAAGAAACAGGTAACTTTGATCAAGAATTATAACCTTGAATGTGATGAAAAAAACTATCCGCTGGGCCTTGGCCACTTTTTTAATGTTTTTGCTTTTTCATTTCAATACATTTACTACAATTCCCGCTATCAATTTAAATGGTATAGATGCAAAATTAACAACGGTTCTAACTCATGCCAAGGGCTGCCGTGAACAAGAATGCTGTCCTGCCAACAATACTATTTGAGTAACCATCAGCAGATACCTTCTTCCTCTTGGTCAGAATATTATTGTGAAGAGCAGAAGGCTAAAAACTTAATTTCCTCTTAAGTTATTGACATAGGGTTGCCTACTGGAAACGCAACACTTGGATTATGAGCCAGCACTTAAAATAATCAATTTTGTAAAAAACCTCTTTTCTGCAACTTGAAATACATGAATAACAGGCCGGATAGCACCAATATGCCAAAAAAGAAACCGGCGATAACATCGGTGGTCCAATGAGCCCCCAGGTAAACACGGCTGAATGGCACAGCAATTATAAGGGTAATGCATAGCATGGCAATGATGATTTTGGCCCAAACCGGGTTAGCTTTTATTTTAAGACTAAGCACCAGTAGCATGCCAAAAAAAACAACATAATGTACCGTATGCCCACTGGGAAAGCTTTGATGACTGGTTTCGGTTATTTTTTCGACAAGATCAGCAGTAGGGCGTTGGCGATTGATAAGCACCTTTAGTCCAAAATTGAATACAGAGCCAAGTGAAGTTGCAAGCATAAAAATTGCCTCTAGCTTATAATTAAACAGGTAAAACAAGAGAGAGGTACCTATAATCATGGGGATAGCCACATAGTTTTCACCAAAAAGACTAACCGTGATCATGAAAAAATCAAACAGGGGATTACGTTCTTCCTGCAATTCTCTGGTAAGTATAGCTTCGAAATCTGAAATGGAAAAAAATGAAATAAATAATGTAAGCAGCAGAAAAAGGATGGAAATACTAATAAGAAATGTAACAGATAGCTTACGAAAATTTATTTTGTGCAGTTGATTACGCGTAAAATAATATATATAATCCTGGATGATTTTTATGATCCTGTCCATGAATATTTGCTTGTTTCATTAAAAGCAACAGGAAATACTGATTAGTGTTTGCAGGTCTGGCAAGAAAGAAATGGGTGTGGGGCAAACAGGAAATAATCTTGAACTTTGATTTATCCCATAATTGGATAAAATTGTACCGGGGTTCAGCTTCAATATCTTGAAAGTTTAATTTTAATAACTGCTTCATTTTGATCCAATTGATCTACGGGAATGTTTAACTCCAGCCTTTTTAATCCTTCCATTTTTATATCCAACCGGTGAGGCGGCGGGTACAATTCCAAAAATGTAAACGAAATATCAGAATGACTCAAATTTTCTACTTTAAGTTTCTTACCCGCTTGCGTCAAAACAGCTCCACCTTTAGTTATGGCTATATCCGCTTCAGTCATCATTTGCCAAGTAATGCTTGACGTATTTGTATTTGTAATTACACTATCTACCACGAGCAATGATTGATCCTCTTGAATAATAAAAGTACGGAAAGCCGCATCCAGCAATTCGGCAAAAGCAGGGCTAAGATTTATTGTAGCGGAAGGCGTAGCCTCATTAAAATTAGTAATCTCGGCCATACCATCAACAAAATGTAGCTGATCATTGATGGTAAGAGTGCTATGGCCAAAGTTATTTTTCGTAAGTAGTTTCCAGCGATCACAGGTTTGGCATTGAGACCAGAGGTTAAATCCTGCTCGTTCCAAATCATTATACGACTGATTACCCAAATCAATGGACCACCTGATGCTGTCCAATTCAAATACAAATGAACCGGCATCCATATTACCGTGGTTTACACTTCCTCTACCTCCCTTGCCGGCAAAATAATATTGACGCGGATCGTCCCTTTCACTACGAAAATAAACTACCGGATTTTTACCATCTCCCTGCCAGGTAGATGGTAAGTCGCTATGTATCCGTTGATTAAATTGCGATAGCCAGATTAAACCAAAACCAGCTTCCCGCTCTAATTTTCCAATTTGCGAAGGTTTAATCATAAACCGCTCTTGCTCATAATAAAGACCATCATTCGTTTTACTTGCAAACCAGGCTAAGTTAAAATCTCCATTTTTATCACGATAATTACCACAATCAGAAAAATTGTAAAATCTTCCTTCAGTTCCAATGCTCATAAGCCAAAAATTAGCACTTTCCAGCAAGCCAGGAAAATCAGCTATGCCAAAATCAGTATCAAAAGCACTTTGCAGCATAGCTTCTGTCATTAATGTAAAACTGGTGCCATAAGACCAATAAGATGGTCCTTCAGGATAAACTCCATCGGGCATATAGGCCTTCAGAGCATAAGGCATGCCCTCCAGTGCACGGCTGATTGTTTGAGCTGCCAGCGCAGGCTCATCTTCAGCAGTAGCAATAGCAGCTGCTATCATACCGGCATGGCACACCTGGTTCCAATTATGAGTCCCTTTCACCCAATCAGGGCTGCCGGGGATATTCATGTAGCTAGGCCTGATACCTTTTTCCATCAGTGCATCTTTGGCCAATCGTATGGTACCTGGCGGTAAATCTTCTCCAGTCCAATCAATGCCAATAGCAACTGCCAGTGACATTTCAGCTACATCTAAAAAATGAGAAGGGTTCCAATCTATAAAATTACAAACTTGTATTACTTCTTGATTGATACGCTCCAGTATTTGCTTATCTTCCTCCACCGCGTATACCGTGGCCAGTATGTTCATACGGTACAGCATTTCCCGAGAAATGGCAAGCAACCGTCTTCCTTCAAGCTCCCTCTCTAGCAAAGGAAGCTGCATGATATTTGCAGCATTTAGTTTAAACGCCTGAAATAAGTTTTTTACTAAAGGGTCAACAGTTATATTTCGCTTTATATTACTGATTAATTGAGGAGTTAAGCCTAACCTGGGGTGGTAAGACGGGAGATTTTGCTCTAGATAATCCACATCTACAGGATTTTTAAGTTTTGGAATTGTGGTTTCACCAAGCTGAGCATTCAAATTATTAGTACTTATACAAAAAAGCAATACCAGTAGTGAGCAGCTTCTCATTATGTTTTTACCTGCTCTATTCATCCTTCTTTTACACTTATTTCCAAACTCTTTTCAATTAATCTAATTCAAACTATTTAAGAAAGCAAGCTTAATAATTATCTCATTTAGATCAAAGTAATAAATATGAATAATTAAAAGATCAGATAGCTTTAGAATCCATGGTTAAATCGCAACTAGTTCAATTATAATAAACCGATAAATATTGTTGAAAAAACATTTTTTACAATAGAATCCTCTTAAACCATTTAATAGCAGTTTTAGACTAAGAATTTTAAAATTAAAAAATAATTTTTCTAGGGGAATCCTAATTCATTCATTTTCAAGTATATACCAAATAATTTATTTTTTCAAATATTTCAGGGAAACATTTTATTAATTTTTAATATTATATTTAAATAATTTTTTTATCTAAATATTATCTTATCGTTATTTGAATCATGGCAAAACGACAAATTATCAATCGGGAACGATTGAATCTTAAACATTCAATTCGGGAACTTGAAGAAAAAAATGAAGAACTTGAGGCACAACAAGAAGAATTGCAGGCAGTAGTGGAAGCATTAGTAGACAAAAACAATCGACTGAATACTGCAATGCAGGAATTGACTGAAAGAAATTTTGAAATGGATCAGCTCATTTACAGAACCAGCCATGATTTGAGATCACCCATTTCCTCAATTTTAGGAATTCTCGAGTTGCTGAATATGGAAAAAGACCAACCATTTGCAGAATACTTGGGTCATATTCAAAGCAAAACTAATCAGCTTGATACTACAGTACAATCATTGGTTAATTTTGTAAAATCTACCAGAGAAGAAATAAAAGAGGAGGTTATAGATATTGAAAAACTCATTCAAACTACCATTGGTCAGTTAGAATTTTTGCCTAATTTCAATAAGCTTCAAATTACAATAACCAATAATTTTAAAGGTACAGCATTTCGTTCCGATTATTCCAAACTGGCAATCCTTATTCGATGCCTGGTTTCTAATGCCCTTCAATTTCAAGGAATGAATAAGGAAAACCGGTTAGAGATTGAGGTGAGTGGCAATCCTGAAAATGTGCAATTAGCATTTCACGATAATGGACAAGGCATAGCTCAAAATATTTTGCCTAAAGTGACCGAAATGTTTTTTAGAGGCAATATGGAATCCAAAGGGGCTGGCATGGGACTTTACATTGCTGATAAAATAGTAAAAAAGCTGAATGGAACTTTAAAAATTGATAGCAAAGAAGGCTTATGGACTAAAATAACTGTTCAATTAAAAAAAAAAGCTTAAAACAATAACCAGGAAGATATCGGCGTGATAAAAACCTGGTTCAATTTTCAATGGCATCGATAAGGTTATTGGAATAGGCAATGTCTAATTGCTGCCAAACTTTGTCCGGGTTTTCAGCTATTAGCTTTTCCCGAGCCAATGTTACACATTCCACAAAAACCGGATCCTCTGGCAGTATTTTTCTATGAACAGAACATCCTCTGGCTTGCATACGTGTCTTCCAGTTATTAAAATACCATTCCATTGAAGGCTGATGAAACACTGTTAATGATCGTTTATCAAAAATAACCTTGCTAACTTTCCTATTACTAGCTAAGCTATGCACAAAATTAAAAACTGTTTTAAATACTCTCATTGGAATGTATTCGGAAGTACCCTCCACTACAATTATTTCCGGCTTTTCATCAATTATTGCCACCCTGGCATGACTAAACTCCTTTATAGCATTGAGTTTGTTTTCTTCTTTTTGCATCATCAAAAAAATGTTTCAACAAGTTAATACTTAATTGATACAATTGTTCAGGTAAAATCAATTTTATTAACGAAAAAGGCTTTTCGAAACCTTGAAATAAGTAAACACGATTAAAGAATCCGAAAAACACAGTAAACCGTGATTGACTGAGGTCAAAATTTTACTTTGACCAGGGAGATAATAAGACTTTTGAATTATTATGCAGCTTTTTAAAGAAGCAATCCCCCATAATTTTTACTCAACAATTTTTTTCACTCTACCTACCTCCCCGGTTTCCAGCATTACCTTAATGCCATGCGGATGGGTAGGTGACTTGGTCAGGATTTTCTTCACAATACCAGCCGTTAAATTACCGGTTCGCTGATCCTGCTTTTGTACCACCTCTACTTCATCACCTATTTGAATGTCTTTTCTGCTT
This sequence comes from uncultured Roseivirgaceae bacterium, assembly GCA_964592475.1. GTDB lineage: Bacteria > Bacteroidota > Bacteroidia > Cytophagales > Cyclobacteriaceae > CAZQEZ01. The sequence goes on along the minus strand of CAZQEZ010000167.1, from coordinate 728 downwards.
TGTCCGTTTTTCATATTATTTAACCTAAACTTGTTTCCTGCCACTTTACTTCAACTGGCAATTTATTTTTCTTAGCGGCAATAGCAGATACTCTACCAGCGGCCACTCCATTATAAGGGAATGTAAACTTCATCTTTTTCTTGTAATTACTAGTAACAATTAGAATCATAATTGCAATTTTTTTTTAACAGCCTACGACCCGGATAATCCTATTCTCCAAAACTTTTTCCTGCCAGTAAATCTTTTCATCCCAGGCTTTTTCAGGAGAACGGTCAGATATCACCAGCCATCCTTCTTTTTCACCGAGAGTGTTTTGCGACCCAATAAATCCCGAATTTGGGGCTTCTCTAGAGGGGTATATCAACGTTAAAGAATTAAAGTGCAAATTTCCGTCAATTGACGGACGAGTTGGTGAAGCCTGTTAGCACGCCGCAAAGTCTGTCCCGAACTATAATACCATACCCTTTGAGAAACAGAAGCAGTGAAGGATCGAAGGACCGAACATTAAGTAGCCCTAAATTCGATTAGGAGTTCGCAGCTGGCGAATAGCCTAATCTTAAATTTTGGCTAAGCAACCAACGGTGAAAAGAGCGTTGATTGTATGCTTGATGAACCGCTGTTAACGAGAACCGCCTGGCCTGCCCTGAGGAATCGAAGGTACAGTGGTCCCGACCTATGGTAACGGGATAAATTGTGAGAGCCTCAACCTGAGTCAATTTGACTCAGGT
>CAZQEZ010000166.1:0-8703 GCA_964592475.1 uncultured Roseivirgaceae bacterium | reverse complement strand
TTTATCTTGTCTTAAATCACGCGTTTGCTCTATGAGATATTTTGGCACTAAAAAATCTTCTTGATTGTAAGAAGTTATCTTCCACTTCTTTAGCTCTTTTCTGCCTCACCCCCTGGCTCCCCTTTGCTCCCCTTCCTTAACTTGTCCGAGAAATTTTATATTGAAGTATATTAGCCTACACTAAATTTTTAAGACACCAATTCTTTACGACTTTTCAATACATCCAATGCCAAGTACATAGCCTCCCGCATACTACTTTCATTGGCCTGACCCTTACCCGCGATATTATAAGCTGTACCATGATCCGGGGAAGTTCTAACCACTGGTAACCCGGCCGTGAAGTTTACACCGCTTTCAAATGCCAAGGCTTTAAAAGGGGCTAAACCTTGATCGTGATACATGGCCATTACACCATCATACTTTTGAAACGTTCCCAGTCCAAAAAAACCGTCTGAAGGAAATGGCCCGAATATTAAATTACCTTTATCTTTCAATTCATTAATCAAAGGTATGATCATATCATTTTCTTCATTGCCTAACAATCCTTCTTCACCTGCATGAGGATTTAATCCTAAAATTGCAATTTTGGGTTTAATGATCCCAAAATCGTGCTTCAGCGATTGTATCATTAATTTAATTTTTGTACGTAATAGCTCTTTCTGCAAAGCGTTTGGCACTTCTTTCAAAGGCATGTGACCGGTAGCTACGCCTACTCTCATTGTTCCACTTACCATCATCATCAAGCTTTCTTTTACTTCAAATTTATGAGCCAGATACTCCGTGTGACCAGGAAAATTAAAGTCATCCCGTTGAATATTATTTTTGTTAATTGGAGCGGTTACCACAGCATCTATCAATCCTGACTTTAGGTCATCAGTAGCTTTTGCTAAAGCCAAAAATGCACTTGTGCCTCCTTCAGGCGTCTCTGCTCCTACTTCTATATTCATCATGTCCTGCCAGCAATTAACTACATTAATTCTTCTAGGATGAAATCCTTTGTCATTTTTAACTTGACTATAATTGAAATCATCCATTTTTAAGGCTTTACGGTAAAATGAAAGAACTTTTGTAGAACCATATACAACGGGTGTAAAGTGATTACTCAGCCGTTGATCATTTAAAGCTTTGATCACAACTTCCGGTCCAATCCCATTTATATCTCCTAAGGAAATTCCAATCACTGGTTTATCTTCTTTTTCTCTCGCTTGATTTTCCATCCTTTTTATTTCTTAATCTTAAATAATCATTTAGTCAAATACATTAAGTGCTTTAGCTTTGCAATTTACTACAATATTAAAAGAATTAAAATGTCGCAAGTAAAGCCCAAAAAACATTTAGGTCAGCATTTTTTAAAAGACACTAACATTGCAGAAAAAATAGTGCTGTCACTCAAATTTCATCAAAATTATAACATTTTGGTGGAAATAGGGCCCGGAACAGGTGTTTTAACTCAATTTTTAATTAAATACCCTCAGCATTTACATTTAGTAGAAATAGACCCTGAATCGATTACCTATCTTCAAAAAGAATACGACACATCGGCTTTTCAAATTTGGCAGCAAGACTTTACAAGCCTTGACTTACAAGAATTAACACGTGACAGGATTGGGATAATCGGTAACTTTCCTTATAATATTTCTTCACAAATATTTTTCAAAATACTAGAAAACACCGATCAGGTGCAAGAGGTAGTTTGCATGCTTCAAAAGGAAGTAGCCCAGCGAATAAGCGCTAAACCAGGAAGTAAAAGTTATGGCATTTTAAGCGTGCTTTTGCAAACTTATTTTGATATAGTGTATCTTTTCGACGTGCCACCCCAAGTTTTTCTTCCACCTCCTAAAGTAACCTCCGGGGTGATCAGACTCACCAGAAATCAAGTTAAAAGCTTGCCCTGCGATAAAAAATTGTTCTTCAAAGTAGTGAAACAAGCATTTCAAATGCGACGCAAGACCTTGAGGAATGCCTTGAAAATATTAACTTTGCCAGATCATTTACATTTGAATCCGCTATTATCCCAAAGAGCAGAACAATTGTCTGTAGATGATTTTATTTTTATCACGCAAGCACTACAAAATCATTAGATATGCCAGTTTATGAATTTACTTTTTCCCGTGATTATTACGAATGGTTACAAAAAGCCATTGAAGAGCAAGATGGTGAAAGCATAAAGCAAAGCATGGAAGAAGCTAATACTGCTGATGTAGCCAGTATGCTGGATGAATTTGGCACAGACGAATCGAAATTTGTGATTTCTAAACTCGATAAAGAATTTGCCTCAGAAGTTATTAGCCATATTGAAGAAGATACACGGCGCAACTTCATCAAAACTTTTGAACCTGAAGAAGTAGCAAAATTCGTGGACTACATGGATTCGGATGATGCTGCTGATTTACTTAATGACGTGCCGGTGAAATTCGGGGAAAAGATAATTGGCGCTCTGGAAAATGAAGAAAAAGCCAGCTATATTCTTGAACTGATGCGGTATGAAGAAGATTGTGCCGGGGCACTGATGGCAAAAGAACTAATAAAAGCCAACGTGAATTGGACGGTAGTACAAACAATTGACGAGATTCGCCGCCAAAAGGAAGACGTGGAAAAAATATACTCGGTATACGTGGTAGACGATAAAAATACCCTGCTGGGAAGGGTTTCTTTAAAAAAAATCATATTAGCCAATGATTTTACGCGTATTTCAGACCTCTATGAATCGGAGCTCATGCGAGTAGAGACGGTAATGGATAGTGAAGAGGTTGCCAGTATTATGCAAAAATATGATTTGGAAGCTGTACCTGTTGTAAATGTAAAAGGAAAACTGGTAGGTAGAATAACTATTGATGATGTAATAGACTTAATCACTGAAATGGCCGAACAAGAGCGGCAAATGATGGCCGGTATATCCGAAGATGTGGAAGAGGATGACACCGTGTGGTTGCTTACCCGGGCGCGACTTCCATGGCTGATTATTGGATTAGTTGGTGGTTTAATTGGTGCTCGCTTTATCGGTCTTTTCGAAAAGGATATTGCCTTAATACCAGCAATGGCATTTTTCATTCCTTTAATAACCGCAACCGGTGGCAATGTGGGCATTCAGTCATCTTCTATCGTTGTACAAACGCTTGCTAGTGAACCTTCATTAAGGGGCAGCTGGATACGCCGTCTTTTCAAAGGAGCAACAGTGGCTATAATCAATGGGTTGGTGCTATCTACTTTAGTATTTGGCTTCAATTATCTGCTCATGGACGACAACCAGGTGGCAATTGTAGTTTCCATTGCATTATTCTCAGTGGTTTTATTGGCTTCATTTATGGGAACAGTTACACCGTTAATTTTAGATAAAATTGGCATAAATCCAGCCTTAGCTTCCGGGCCATTTATTACTACTGCCAATGATTTGATTGGCCTAGCGGTGTATTTCAGTGTAGCGAGAATGATCTATGTGTTGTGAAAAACGTCTATTCTATCCATTGAGCCATTATGTACTATTCACCCATTAACTTTATTGATTTGCCCTCTACAATAACGTCAGTCAAAACACTTTGCCCCTGCAATACATATACTTTTGCATAAGCTTTCTTCCTTTCCCCACCAGTTATCTGCCTGAGGGCGTTTTCAGCCTTTGCTGCTTTACTTTCCTCCATGTAAAATCTTGTAAACGGGTATTCAAAATAAATGCGGTCGTTTGAAATATTGCTTATTTTAACTTTTAAATAATTCTCCTTATTAGGTTTGGTGTAACTTACACCTACTACTTTGACTATATTGTCATCATTTTTTTTAATATGAACAAATACGTCTTGGCCATGATCAAAACGGCTAATATCTTTGGGCACATAGCTATCTTCATCAAAATTGAGCCTGATGTATTGACCACGAAACGGATCTCTTGGATCAATTGGTGCGGTTTTAAATAAATATACCTCGCCCTGATCAATCACGTTTTCTCTCTCCATAATCATAGAAGCAGGTACATATAATTGTGCTGCTAGCAATATAAAAAATGCTGGAATAATTATCTTTTTCATGTTTTATCGAGTTATCTGCTTTTTTCTTTTTTTCAACATTTTATAGTTGGCAATGAAAAATCCACTTCCAACAAATAAAAACAAGAATCCACGTATTACAAAAGATAGATTGGCATCAAAAAACCTGGCAACAACTAATGATGCTATTATTAGTAACCCCAAATTTAAAAGACCTAAGTGATCTTCCTTAGCACCTTCCTTTATAAAATAAATACCGATAAGTAAATAAAATATATTTACTAATATTAAGGGAACAAGAACAGAATATAAACCTACAATAAAGATAAAAAATGTAAATATTGGCAACCAAAGTAGCGGTTTTAACTTCCACTTTTGCAATATCATATAATATATTGATACTCCAAGCAATGCTATTACCAGCCATATTTCAGCGTTAGAAAACAATTGTAAAAATTTTAATTCAACCCAAGATTGCCAAAAATCATCAAAGCTAAGAAAAAGAAGAATGCCTAAACTTCCGAGTAAACCAATAATTAAATAGCCATTGCTGAAAATACTCAAAGATTTAAAAACACGATAATTTCCTATCAAATAAAATAAAGATAACAGAAGTAAATAAGCTAACAGTATTAGTTCTTCTCCACTTTCCGAAAAAAGTCCTAAACAAATTATCAAAGACGTAGGCACTAGCCAGTTGAAGAAAGAAGTGAAATTTCCTTCAGGCTTACGCTTGAGTAACCAATAATAATAAGGAAGTAACGCGATGAATAATAACCAAAAGGTCCATATCGGGCCCGGCGTATTATTGAAGTATCCTTCTGCTACTCCGAAGGCGGTTATTCCGATTAAATATAGCAAAGCGGTAAGAGATGATCGAAGTAAATAAAACAACGGCAAAGATAAAAGCATCCAGGTCAATAAAAAGCTGGCCATGTCCCCGGGAATATTGTAAATCTGGCTAACCATAGCAATGCTGGCTGAAACTGCAAAAAACAAAAATACCGCAGTACCTTCTCGCCAGGAGGCACTATCATATTTCTTAAATAAAGTGAATAAACCAGCTACTTGCCCAAGAACCAGCGGTAAAAAAGCGAAAAAAGTTTTAGTGGTTCGATTAAGGTTATCCCAATTGTGAGCAATAATTAATATAATTCCCAAACCCATCAAAGTGGCCCCTAATATGCCAAAAGCTATCGTTAATCTGCTCTGGTTTTGCTGTCCGTTATTCCTTTGCTGATAGTAAGATTCAATAGCAGTAGCAGTTTCAGTAGAAATTACGCCGGCCTTTAACAATTCTTCTAATTGATTAGCTATTTTCATATTTCAATAAATCATTATCTCCAAATCCTGGTTTAATCATTAGATATTTCTAATACTAACCTTAGTCCGGCATTGGTACCTCTCACATCAGGTTCGTGACCATGCCGGTTGGCAGAGCGTAAAGTACTAGGCTTATTGAACCAGCTGCCTCCACGGTAGATTTTTTTTGTACCTTCTAGAGGACCACTTGGATTAATTGTGTCAGACGGATTGTACGGTCCACGCCAATCTGAGCACCATTCCCAAACATTGCCACTCATATCATAAAGCCCCCAGGCATTGGGTTTTTTTAGTCCTACCGGGTGGCTTTTGCCCTCAGCCCGACTAAAGGCCCAGGCATTTTGGTACACCTTGTTATCTTCCACATCATAGCCCCAATAGTACCGGGTTTCAGTACCGGCCCGGCAAGCATATTCCCACTCAGCTTCGGTAGGTAATCGAAAATGCCCCACACCTAGTTGATTCAATTGGCTTATAAATTCCTGGCAATCGAACCAGGACACCCAATCTATCGGTTTTTGCAAATAGTTTGCCTCTTTTTGGAAAACAGCAGGATTGTATTGCATTACACTGATCCACTGCTGCTGAGTCACTTCATATTTGCCCAGGTAAAATCCTTTACTAATAGTAACTTTACGAGCAGGGCCTTCATCGCCATGTCTGTCTTGCTCATCGGGAGCACTTCCCATTTTAAAATTGCCAGCAGGAATGTATACAAATTCAATTGTAGTTCCGTCAGGCAAATTCACGTTTTTAGTATCTGAATCTGATCTTTCCGGCCTGCAGGCTAATAAAAAAACAATAATTATCAAATATCTCATAGCTCTTTTTCCAAAACCAGTCTAAATCCTATAGCTGTATACTTCTCATCCGGCGCATGCTTATGTCGATTGGCAGAGCGGTGCGATTCATAAAAATCATACCAACTGGCCCCTCTGAAAACTTTCATCTTACCATCTATAGGTCCTTGAGGATCAGTCACCTCTTCAGCAGGGTATGGGCCATACCAGTCGCTACACCATTCCCACACATTGCCTGCCATGTCAAATAGTCCCCAGGCATTGGGCTTCTTTTGACCGGCGGGATGTGTCATAGCCATCGAGCGTGAATTAGCCCATGTGTAATCGCTTTGACCATTTTCAGCCATCGACTCTCCCCAATAGTAAGCTGTTTCACTGCCCGCGCGGCAAGCATATTCCCATTCTGCCTCCGTAGGCAACCGAAATTTTCCGATATTCAATTGATTGAGTTTATTGATAAAAAATTGAGTATCGTTCCAACTTACCGACTCTACCGGCCTCGTTTCGGAATTGGGGAGATTAGAAAAAACAGCAGGATTGTGTCCAATTACAACTTCCCATTGCTGTTGAGTCACCTCATAGGTTCCCAAATAAAATCCTTTTGTCAAATTAACAAGATGTCTGGGTCCCTCATCTTTTTGCCGGTTAGGTTGAACGGCCGCGCTACCTTGCCAAAAATCACCTTCCGGGATGTATTGAAAATAAATGGATACAGAGTCATTCAATACTACTAAGGTATCAGCAATAGGATCCTGTGCAAAACAGTTGTTGACATTAAATATAAAAGCAAGTAAAATAAAATATTTAAACATAGAAATTCTCTTGAGAATCGAATTGTAATAATAATAGATATTTTCTAAAAATAAAATATTTCAGTGCTCAATCGTAAACTTGGCTAACTTATTACCATTAAAAAAAATAACCACCTACTTCAAAAGACCCCAAATAATCTTTTATTCAACGAAAAAGCACATTTAATAAAATGATGCAGAATTAAAAGCTGATAAAAATCATACTATATTTGAAATACCATAATTATATTTACACATTGTATATGATATTTTATTTATATGTTTATATGTTCATAAGATATGAAAAAGCGGACTCTGGAAGACCTTTTATATACCTATACTACATCAGAATACGGTTAAACTAAATTTTACAAATTTTTAGAAATAATTATTACCGATAATAAGCAAAGTGAGTGTTGACAGAGCCAGTTGTTTTATTTATTCCAAAAAAGTTATCTAATTGATAGTTAATATCATAATAAACAGACGCATTTTGACCCAATTCAACATCCTTTCCAGCTTCAATTTCATATGTATATTCAGAGGTTCTGATTACTGAATTACTAAAATCACCTCCTGCTTCGAATACTTTTCCCAATGTCAGTTTAGTAGATACTTTGGTAGTATTGCTAACTTTAATTGTTTGTTTTTGCGTTTCCTTAACAATTACGTCATCATGTTCATGTATACTAAAGCTCACAACACTTCCATAAACATTACCATCCCAAGTACTATTAGATGAATTGATTAAGTATGGGGCTTGAGAGTAAATTTGTTCAAAGGATAAATCAACAGGTATATCATAATAAATAGGAAAACTTTTAACATAAAAGTCTCTAGATCTGAAAATAACATCTTTTTCTTCTTCTGTTGTTGGATATCCAGAATGATATTGTATCTCAAAAAAATCATTTACTGTGCCGAAAAAAACAAATTTCCATTGGGTTGGAGGACAATCTTTTGGTATTGATAGGTCTCCACACATTTGTGAAGCAACAAAAGTATAGTGCAATGATATTACGTCTTCACCTCCTGGTTGGTTATTTATACCTTTAAAAACTGTATTATTTGCAAGCTTTATTCCTTCTATTACATTTTTTTCTTCTACACAGTCTCTTCCGTAAACTTGCTCACACTCTTCATTAGTTCCACTTTTTCTAAAGCGAGAAGAACATAATCTTCCAGCTCGCAAATCATTATTTATGGCAAACTTGTCTATAAAAATGTAACTTTCGTTTTCAAATGTTTGATAATCATATAATGGAACTTCACAAGAATTTAGCACTGGAAATATATTATCCGAAACTTCATCCTTCCAAATGGTTTCTCCTGTAGTTTTATCCACTGGCACCAATTTCTCACTTTCCTTTACTTGAAGCGGCACGTCTTGTGTATTTAATGAAATGTTTTGAGCACGTGTTGATGTGGAATTAGCTATCGACTTTTGTATTCCCGGGACTATTGAAAAATCAATTTGTTCGATTGATTTATTCTTAAAAATAATATTACACCAATCAGGAGTCTTAATCACCAAATTAGGTATAATTTCTTCTACTCTTTTTAAAATATTCTTATTTTTTTCTGATTTAAGTTGCTTCAGCAAGTTGTTTTATAATGTATAGCCATTAGACATGACTATATCTTTATTTTGTATATATAGATACTCTTTAGCTTTTTTAGTATTAGGATCAATAATATAATTTAGTAACTCTAATTTTAATTTTTTATTTATTAAAAACATATTCTCAATAGAATTTGCTACAACAATTTTAACTTGATCCTGTTCTATAAAATCTTCAATATTATGTA
>CAZQEZ010000165.1:0-8757 GCA_964592475.1 uncultured Roseivirgaceae bacterium | reverse complement strand
CTCTATGGTAGCGGGAGGTTGGGAATGGCTTACAAAAATGGTAGTAACTACGAGTTTATGTACGAAGTGAAGGATCATTTGGGAACGGTACGGGGTGTTTTTACAGGGTAGCAATGAAGTAACTATCGCTACTTATAGAATTTTCCTCCACGGAAATTATAAGCTTATCTAGATCATCTTTAAGAGAACGGTACTTTTTTGAAATTCCTTAGGCGTGTTTTTTAAATCCATCTATAGCTACAACTTCAAAGCTCATTTAAAAAATCCTTGGCAGATTGTAGTTTTATTTTCCCTTCCTGATGTTGTTTTACCTGGTCAAATGAATGTTGTAGGTCATCTAAGAATTCCTGATGTTCTATGGAAATATGCTTTACTTTTTTAAAACCAAGATTTTTTATCAACTCCATAAAAAAGTTAAATTTCTTATCAGGTATGTCTATTACTATTCGTTGCATAATTATTATTTGAAAGATGATTCTTTTTTTTCTTAAAATAATAATAATTAAATAATGTGCTATAAATATTTTCTATTGAAAAGGCTTTATAAATTTGCCGTAAACTAAATTAAATGAATGAAAAAAATTTCCACCAACCTGCTGCTCATCCTGTTTCTAGCAGCTTGTTCAAAAGAAAAAGAGTCAGAGCATGTGATCATTGCCTTTGGTTCCTGCAGCAAACAATATGAACAACAACCTTTGTGGCAGGAAATGATGGAGCATAATCCGGACCTTTTTATCTGGCTGGGAGACAATGTATATGCTGATACTTACGATATGCAGCAAATGGCCAGAATTTACCAGGAACAATTAGGCAATACTGAATATCAAGCATTTACTAACTTAATTCCGGTGATAGGCATTTGGGATGACCATGACTATGGCATAAATGATGCCGGTAAATATTATCCAAAAAAGGACAGCAGCAAAATGCTGATGATGGATTTTTTAGATGTGCCGGAAGACAGCCCCAGGCGGAAAAGAGCAGGTGCCTATGAAAGTTACACATATGATTTTGCTGATAAAATAATAAAGGTGATTTTGCTTGATACCCGCTACTTCAGAGATTCTTTACAAAAAAGTGATGTGAGGGGAAGAAGATATGAACCCAGGGAGACCGGCACCATTTTGGGTGAACAACAATGGCAATGGTTGAAAAAGGAATTAAATAATCCGGGCGATATCAATATCATTGGCAGCAGTATTCAGGTAATTTCTCAGGAGCACGGCTGGGAAAAATGGTACAATTTTCCTGCTGAACGTGAGCGTTTGTTCAATTTAATTGAAGAAAGTGGGGCACCCAAGGTATTTTTCATCTCGGGTGATCGCCATATTGCCGAAATCTCTAAAATGCAGTGGCCAGAAATGGATTATCCTCTTTACGATATTACCAGCAGTGGTCTTACCCACACCTGGGCCCATGCAGCGGACGAACCCAATCAGCACAGGATAGATTCTCTGGTGGCACGTTTAAATTTTGGATTGATTAAAATTACTAAGCAGGATGATAAATTATCGGTGGCAGTGGATATTCGGGGCGAAGAGGAAAGTTTGTACTTGCAGCATGTATTGTTTTAGGCAAATGCCTGTATCTCCAATTTTAGAATTTTTTATAGGGCCCGAAGAATCTGTATTTCCAAGATGAAAAAGGATGAAAAGGCCAAAAACACGTTTAATTAAAAGCAGAATTACCTGTTTGAAAAAAATGGCACACTGAAAATATTGCCCTGAAGGCTTGTGCTCATGATTAAAATATTTAATTAAATTAGTATAGGGGAAATTTTTTTCCTATCAGCGATACAGAAGTGATGGTGAGCCTGAGCTTGGTATTGGCATTTTAACAGAAACCAGCAAAGGAAAGGTAAAGATATACTTTCCAATGGCAGATGAAACTCGGCTATTTGCTATAGAAAGCGCCCCATTGCGCCGGGTCGTTTTTAAACCAGGCGATACTATTATAGATACCAAAGGAAATTCATTGCTCATTGAAAAAGTGGAATTGGAAGATGAGCTTTATATGTATTATGGAAAAGACAGAAAGTTGTCAGAGGCGGAACTTGGCGATGTATCAATATCACATACTGTAGACAACAGGCTTTTATCGGGCGATGTAGATTCACCTGAACTGTTTGCCTGCGCCGGGAGACGCTTCAGAATAATTATAGAAGAAAAATATCGCCGGTAAATGGATTTGTGGGTGGAAGAATAGATATTATTCCTCACCAAATTTATATTGCCTACGAGGTGAGTACACGATATGCTCCTCGTGTGTTACTTTCCGACCAGGTTGGGCTCGGAAAAACTATTGAAGCATGTTTAATTCTGCACCGCTTACTAGCGAGTGAACGGATTTCAAGGGTGTTAATTCTTGTTCCCGAGTCGCTTATCCATCAGTGGTTTGTTGAAGTACTTCGCAGGTTTAACCTATGGTTCAATATTTTTGATGAAGAACGTTGCGCCTCTCTTGATAAAGGTGCACCGGAAGGAAATCCTTTTCTGGATGATCAACTCATTATTTGCAGCATCGAATTTTTAGCGGGTTCGGAAAAGCGAACCCGGCAAGCTATTTCAGCTAACTGGGATATGCTTGTGGTAGATGAAGCACATCACCTTGAATGGTCGGTTGAGAAAGTAAGCCCTGAGTATCGTATTGTGGAGCTTCTGAGTAAGGTAGCCAAAGGATTATTACTCCTGACTGCTACTCCGGAACAATTAGGTGTAGAAAGTCATTTTGCACGTCTTCGGTTGCTTGATCCAAACCGATATGCCAATTACCATGATTTTATCAACGAACCTTCTAATCATAAAGACATTGCTAAAGTTGTAGAAAAGCTCTCTTCAGGTAAAAGTTTACAAAAAAAAGATACTAAACTACTGGAAGCTATTTTCCCTAAAGAAAGAATAGCATCTTTGGCTAAAGGGGATGAAACAGCAAAGCTAAACCTAATCGAAGATTTGCTAGACCAACATGGGCCGGGCAGAGTACTTTTCCGGAATACACGATCGGCCATGAAGGGATATCCGAAACGAAAGTTACATTTAGCACCAATCGGGCCAGTAGAAAACCATGATCTCTGGATTCAGCGCTTATCAGATGAATTTGCCTCAGAAAAAGAGTTCACTTCAGATGCTGCAAACAAGCAACATTTTTGGTTTGATGAAGACCCCCGGGTTCACTGGATATTAAAAACCATGAAGGAAGTATATCCTGCAAAAATATTACTCATCTGCAAGAGTAAAGAAAAAGTTATTGCTTTGGAAGAGGTTCTTGGTAAGCACGCCAAACTTAAAGTAGGTGTTTTCCACGAAGACCTTACGCTTATACAACGTGATAAATATGCGGCTTGGTTTGCTGATTCTGAAGCGGCTCAAATCCTCCTTTGTTCTGAAATAGGAAGCGAGGGTCGAAATTTTCAATTCGCTCACCACCTCATTCTATTTGACTTACCCTTTCATCCCGAACTGCTGGAGCAGCGGATAGGCCGCCTTGACCGGATTGGACAAACAGAAGATATCCACATTCATGTTCCATATGTCGTTGGTAGTCCTCAGCACATGCTAGTGAGGTGGTTTCATGAAGGATTAAATGCCTTCTTGGAAAACCTGGAAGGAGGAAACATGATTTTTAAATTATTTAGTGATCGATTGCTGAACATTGTTAAGTCTCACTCATTGGTAGATAATGATGAACTGGAAGCATTAATTACCGAAACGTCTGTTTTTCAAAAAGATCTAAAGAAAAGTCTGGCTAATGGACGGGATCGTTTGTTGGAAATGAATTCTTTTCGCCCTAAAGTGGCAAACAAACTTGTGCAGCAAATTCAACAGGAAGACATTGACAAAAGCCTTGAAATTTATTTGACAAAGGTCTTTCGGCATTTTGATGTAGAGATGGAAGACCTTGCTTCCCGAACTTATTTATTGCATCCTGCTTCAATAAACACCGAGGTGTTTCCTTCGCTTCCGAGTGAAGGGATATGCGTTACTTTCGACAGAAAACGTGCGCTTAGCAGGGAGGATATTAGTTTCCTTAGTTGGGATCATCCTATGACTACCGGGGCTATCGACATGGTGTTAAGTTCGACAACCGGAAGCGCCAGCTTTGGAGTGCTGCGAGGAACTGGTAGTCCCGGTTTGTTACTTGAGTTGATTTTTGTTCTTGAAACAGCCGGTAACCAATCCGTTTTCGTTAACCGATTTCTTCCCAACACACCTTTGAGAATTGTAATAGATCATAATGGCAACGAGGTGACAGATGTATATTCTACCGAATTGTTCGATAAACGATTGAAACCTGGTCGAATAGACGCTTTGCTGGAAAATGAAACTTTGAAGGAAACAATCCTGCCCAACCTAATTTCGGTAGGCACAAAAATTGCTAATAAACTGGCTGTAAAGGAAATAGCAAATGGATTGCAACGAATGAATCACACGCTTGATCATGAAATAAGCAGACTAAAAACTTTACAGAAAATGAACCAGCACGTCAGGAGCGACGAAATTACTACAGCAATTGAAGAACAGAGAACATTAACAATGATAATCAATAACGCGCAAGTAAGATTGGATGCCTTGCAACTTATTCAGAAAGAATAATACCATTATTGTACTCCATGAATCGATAAAAGACCTAACAAATGCCGGCTGGCCACAATGTAAAAAGGGAAACTCGGTTTTCCGGTTTTATTTTTTTTTAAAACTGTCTATTGCTATTTTTTATTTGCCGGTTTTCATTAAATAATCACCTCCACATTACCTACTTCAAATGCTTCAATTGTACCACTTCTTTGCCAGAAAGGTGACGCCATTTGCCCCTGGAGAGATCCCTTTTCGTAAGGCCGGCGTACATTACTCTATCCAGCCTTATCACTTCGTATCCTAAGTGCTCAAATATTCTGCGCACAATCCTATTTCGACCGATGTGGATTTCTACTCCTAGAATACTACTATCCGGAGAAATGATTTCTATATCATCAACTTGAGCTAAACCGTCCTCCAGCAATACACCTTCTTTAATTTTGAGAAAGTCTTCTTCTGTTATTGGATTATTAAGGTCTACCTGATATATTTTTTTTACGTTTCCGGAAGGATGAGAAAGTTTTTTAGCCAAATCTCCATCATTAGTAAAAAGTAATAGTCCGGTGGTATTTCTATCTAACCTGCCAACAGGGTATATCCTTTCCTCGCAGGCCTTACTTACCAGTTGCATAACAGTTTTTCGCTCTTCGGGATCACTCGTGGTAGTAATAAAATCTTTTGGTTTATTTAATAACACGTAAACCGGTTGTTCGGGACTTATTAATTTGCCTTTGTATTTTACTTTATCACCAGGTTTTACTTTAGTGCCCAGCGCAGTAATAATCTCATTATTAATTTTGATTTCACCAGCTTCAATGAGCTTATCAGCATCACGTCTTGAGCAAATTCCTGCATTTGCAATGTAGCGGTTCAGCCTCACTTCTTCTTTTTGAGGCTGTGCCCCTGTTTTTTTTATATCTGGTGATTTATTTGATTTCCCTTTTCCTCGGTACCCCTTCTTCATAAATTATATTTCTTCTTTGATCACCAAATTAATACAACACCGTAAATACTTTTGCTTAGTTAGGTAGGCAACATCAGTCATCATCTTTTCTGCCTATTTCGTTTTCCTCTTCCTTAAAATCTTTTGGCGTGGGCAGTTCAGTTAAGCTGTTAATACCAAAATAATCCATGAATTTTTCACTTGTACCGTAAAGCAAAGGCTTGCCTACTGCATCTGATTTTCCTCTGATTTCGATAAGTTCTTTTTCTAGCAATTTAGTTACCGCGTAATCACAATTCACCCCCCTGATCTGCTCCATTTGCCCTCGGGTAACGGGTTGCTTATAGGCAATAATCGAAAGGGTTTCCAATGCTGAGGTTGAAAGTCTTTTTTTACTTTGTTGTTTTAAAAGAACGCTAATACTGGACTGATAAGCTGGTTTAGTTAGAAATTGAAAACCTCCGCCTGAACGAATAATTTGAAAAGCATACTCGTCCTGCTCATATTTAGCAATTAATTCCAAAACTGCTTTTTCTATATCATCCAAAGGTATATCCGCTTCAAACATTTCAGAAAGGCAGTTTTTTATTTCCTCCAAGCCAATAGGATTAGGGGAGCAAAAGATTAATGCTTCAATATGATGTAATAAAAAATCCAAAAATTAACTCTTTTTAAGCTTTGCTTCTATGGAATGCATGGTATGGGGTACAGCTCTCAATCTTTCTTTGGCAATTAGCTTTCCGGTATCTATACAAATGCCATAGGTGCCATTTTTAATTCTTACCAATGCATTTTGCAATTGATTGATGAACTTTTGCTGACGTGCAGCCAATTGACTTAAGCTTTCCTTTTCGGCTGAATCGGCACCATCTTCCAACAGTTTGCTGGAGCCAGCCGTGTTATCGGTACCTGAATCATTGGTCCTGCTCAATGTTTCTTTTAGCAGCCTCAACTCTGCGTTGGCCTTATCTAGCTTTTCAGTAATAATTGTTTCAAACTCAGCGAGTTCTTCTGGCGAGTATTTTTTTTTCTCTTCACTCATAACTTATGCTTGCTTTGGTTTCAGAATAAGATTTGCAAAATTAGGATTTTCAAATAAAACAAACTAGATATTGTAATAAATTACTGTAAATTTACTTTGCATCTTACTCAAAAATATTAATTTAAATAAATTACATTGTAAAATGTGCAATCATTAACCCCAAATACGCATGAGGAAATATATTATTTTATTAATCGCTTTATTTATTATTCTTTATGAAGGAAATGCTCAACAACCGGTACTTGTATTACATGGAGGCGCAGGCAACATAAGCAATATGAGCCCTGAAGAGGAAAAAGCTTACAGACAAAAATTGTCAGAAGCACTACAAGCAGGATATGCTATTTTAGAAAATGGCGGTACTAGTTTGCAAGCTGTAGTTGCTTCGGTAAATATTATGGAAGATTCTCCATTATTCAATGCTGGTAAAGGTGCCGTTTTCACGAGTGAAGGTAAAAATGAATTAGATGCATCTATCATGGACGGTAGTAATTTACAGGCAGGAGCGGTTGCTAGTGTAACTACTATCAAAAATCCAATTAACGGGGCGTTGGCTGTAATGACAGCCTCTCCTCATGTAATGTTGGTAGGTGACGGCGCTGAAAAATTTGCTCAAGAACAAGGATTAGAAATGGTAGAACCGTCTTATTTTTATACTGAAAAAAGAAAAGAACAATTGGAAAGAAGACTACAAAGAAAGGGTAGTAAAGCTGGTTTTCATAAATGGGGAACGGTGGGCGCTGTAGCTTTGGACAAAAATGGCAATCTGGCTGCTGCCACATCTACCGGTGGCATGACAAATAAACAATATGGACGGGTAGGAGACTCACCCATTATAGGAGCCGGCACCTATGCCGAAAATGAAAGTTGTGCCGTGTCTGCTACCGGTCAAGGCGAATATTTCATAAGGGGTATGATTAGCTATGAGGTTACGGCTTTAATGAAGTATAAAAAATATGCACTTAAAAAAGCTGCCAAACACGCCATTCATAAAAAACTGGAAAAGATGGGAGGGAAAGGAGGTATCATTTCTCTTGATAAAAAAGGAAATGTTGCAGTTGAATTTAATACACCAGGTATGTTTAGGGCTTGGAAAAAAGCCAATGAAGAGGCTGAAGTATATTTTTATACTGACTAAAACTAAAATTTAAAGTAAAATCGTGCTATTGTTTCAAAAAGTATTGCCTTCTTTCAAAACACTTTCCATTCACAGGATGTCTTTGTTGCTTAATTGATAATAAGACTTTAATCAATATGTACGAAAGTAAAGAATATGTGAATATGCTTGCTCATGCTAATAAAGGATTGATCTCTCCCTTGATGGCATGGGAGTTTGTTCCATTCAGAGAGATAGAAAAAGAAAATAGCTGGATTAAGGACTTTTTTCATCTAAAAAATCTTTCTGGTAAATTTGATTGGCAGATCAATTTATCAACTTTGAAAAACATTCTGAAAGTTGGTAAAAAAGCCCTGGTTATTACCAATGTAAAACAACAATTTATTTACGCCAGTGAGCATTTTGAAACGATGACAGGCTTTAAACGAGATGCGGTAATGGGCAAAACACCTAAATTATTTCAAGGGCCTGCCACAGATTTAAGAGAACTGGAAAGAGTAGGAAAATTGATAAAAGAGCATAATTCAGTAAGTACTATTTTAAATAATTATAAAAAAGATGGAACGCTCTACCAATGTAAAATTGAAATCCAACCTATTCACAATAGGGACAAAAAAGTGGTCAGTTATATGGCTATAGAGGAGGAATTTTAAAATATTGTTCATTTAAATAACTGATTTTGATTTGATGCTATTTTTTACGGAGAAGGATATATTTTTTAATTGCCCGGAGTATCAATAAATTTCACTTTAATTAAAAGTGAAAAGCACTGTTGACAATATATGTTGCAGTGCTTTTTTTATGGATTTTGGCTCTATATGATTTATTGGGTATATCCTTATTAGTAAACACATGAATACTTGAAACAATATTATAATATTTCAATTTCATCAAAATATTAGAAAGAATATTTGCTTTTTAACCACCCCCTGTCCGCCAGCGGACCATTATTTGGGTATTTGGGTATTTGGGTATTTCGGGTAAAAACATAAACGAATAAACAAATAAACATTATTTGGTATTTGGTTATTTGGGGTAAAATAAAAGCAAATAAACACATAAACGAATAAACGAATAAACA
>CAZQEZ010000164.1:0-8766 GCA_964592475.1 uncultured Roseivirgaceae bacterium | reverse complement strand
TTTGCTCATTGCCTCCCATGTGTGGGGGGCAGAGGAATATTTTTTTATGCATCATCTTTGAAAAAAGAAATTATGGTTTTTATAATAATATTTAAGTCCGTGAAAATATTCATTTTTCTATAATATTGATAATCTAAAGCCACCTTTTGGGGTATAGTTTCTTCAATATATATTTGTTCCGGGTTGTCCCTGCCTACATATAAATCGCTTTCATTTTTAAAATATAATGATGAATAACATGTTATTCCGGGTTTCATTTTATAATAATCAGCAAAATACTTTTTATAATATTTTTTATATTTAGGCACATCAGGCCTTGGGCCTACAATACTCATATTGCCTATGAATACATTTATTAATTGCGGTAATTCATCCATTTTTAATTTTCTCAGATAATAACCAATATTTGTGATCCTTGGATCTTTACTACCTATGGTTATCGCTGAATGATCCGATTTTTTTTGCATTGTACGAAATTTGATTATTGTAAACACTTTTTCTTTTCTGCCTAATCGTTCAGATAAATAAAACACTGGATTTCCTGAATCAATGACTATTAGTAAAGCAATAATTATGAATAATGGAGATAATATAACTAACCCAATAAATGCTAAAAAAATATCAAATACTCTTTTCATCGCCACATTATAAAAATTAATAATATGCTAATTTAAAATAAATTTTTATCTTTAAACTTTAATTATTTGTTAATAATATAGGAACAGAAATGACAGAAAAAAATAAAAATGGCATGAGGGATACCTACGAAATTGATCTTGCTAGTTTATTTTATAAGATGATTAAAGTTATTAAACGCTATTATTTAATATTTAGTTTTTTCTTATTGGCAGGATTTGGTTATTCTATATATCAACATTTAGGGAGCAAGGATAATTATGAAACACGTTATTCTATTGAGATTCAAGAAGATAGCAGAACTTATGTTGAAAATATTATTTCCGATCTAAATCAATTAATTAAAAAAAATAAAAAAGCAGCAGCAGAGAAAATAAACTTGCCACCAAATATAATGGGCAAAGTTATAAGTATTGAACTTGATCCTGGTGCCAATAAAAATGTAAAGTCAAAATTTATTTGCAAACACAAATTTTTATCAGAACCAAAATTAATAGGAGACAGTATTATACAGTATATTAATAACATTCCATTCTTCAAAGAAAGAGTACAACAACAAAGATTACAGTTTCTAAAGCAAATTGAAGAAATTGAGCAAAAAATGATAGAAACGGACAGCTTACAGGAAATATTTATGTTGTCTTACCTTAAAAACAATAAGGTTATATATATTAATCAAAATGAAACACAAGCATCATTAAGGGAAGAAAAATTCAACTTATTAGAAGAAAAAAATGAGATAGAAAATAAGCTAATGAACATTGATATTGTTTATATGGTTGACGCAATTACCTTAGAAACAGAGGTTACAACTATAAAATACTTTGCACAGGTATTGATTTCAATTATTCTGGCACTTATGGTTATCCTCTTTATTGAATTATACAGATTGGGAAAGAAACAGCAGCAATGAGTTTATTCATGGTGTTTATTTTATCCTCTTTTTAATTGCATTTAATACATAATTAGTAAAAAAATAGATGCTATATAAACTGTTTATCTTTTCAATTTTTCTATATACTACCCAGACATCCTTAGCAGCTTTCCATTTTTTTGCTGTGTTCGAAGAAGCCACTTCACGATAGTAAGCTAATGATTGCTGAATTCCATAAGCATTGAACCCATTTTTCAGAATTTGTAGCCAAAGGGCAAAATCATGGCTACTATTAATATTAGGCATTTCAAAATAGCCGGTTTTTTCACGGTTGATCATAACAGTTAAAGTGCCAATGATGGTATTGCGAAGTAATCCACTATAGTTTATTTTTTCAGGCACTTTTATTTCATTAATTACTTTTTTCCCATCTTCAGTAATGCGGCAATAGTTGCTAAATGAGAATGCAATATCCTTTTCGACCATAAAATTATATTGTATTTTCAGTTTTTCGGGTTTCCATAAATCATCACTGTCAAGAAATGCAATAAATTTTCCTTTTGCCAATCTAAGTGCGATATTTCTTGCTTCTGCTGCACCAACGTTTTTTTCTAGTTTTATTAATTTAATTCGTTTGTCTTTTTCTATATATGGTTTAATTCTTTCAACTGTCTGATCTGTGGAACAATCATCAACAATAATCATTTCCCAATTGGGAAATGTCTGGTCTTTTACAGATTTCACAGTTTCATCTATATAATTAGAATTGTGAGTGGGAGTAATTATTGATACTTCTACCATTTTTATATGTCTTTAAAATAAATCTTTCGAAATGTCTTTTATAATATCCTGTATAGATGAATTTTTTATTTCTTTTTTTAAAATATTATTAAATTCTTCAGATTCGTGATTTTCAAAATTTTCTATCGTACTTATCGTGAATCTATCAGGTATCTGATTAAGATTGTTTAAATGTATGTTGAATTGATGTCTTTCGGCAAAATCCTTAAAATTGGTAAGAAATTTTTTGGGGTTATCACAAATGTCTTTATATGTAATACTATAAAAATTTGTATCATAATGTTGATAGATATATTCATGGATGGAGACGATTTGTTTTGCAATCTGTAAATATCGATTTTGCATAAGAGGATTTATATTTTTTGTTCTGATAGAAAACATTTGTTTTGGCGACAAACGTAATAAAGAATATGCATTTGTTTTTATGTCTCGCTTAAGATGAATGAACAAAATATTACCAAATTGTTTTTTTAATTGTTCAATAGCTAAAACATGCCCCAAATATCCACTAATGAATGGTTTCTGGAATTTCTGTTTAAGCTTTTCAATGGTTTGCACCAAATATTCAAGCCTTTTTTTATCTACATTGCTTGTTTCATTTATAGTTTGTCCTGCCCAATATGACCAGAATTTCAAACCTTCTGCTTCACCCTTTAATCCAGGAACA
Organism: uncultured Roseivirgaceae bacterium; assembly: GCA_964592475.1. Classification (GTDB taxonomy): domain Bacteria; phylum Bacteroidota; class Bacteroidia; order Cytophagales; family Cyclobacteriaceae; genus CAZQEZ01. The sequence goes on along the minus strand of CAZQEZ010000164.1, from coordinate 5,788 downwards.
AACCCTTTGTTAGAAGAAAACGCACTTATGTAATCTTCATTTAATACTTTTCCATTAATTAATCCACCAATGTATGGTGTTGCAAACAAAATATTCCAAAGATTGGTCAAATGAATATTTTTGATTCCTGATATCAACAATTGGTATGTCAAGGTAGAACCACTTCTAGGGGGTGCCAACAAGAATATATTTGGTTGATTGTTTGTTTTGTTATTATTCAGTAAAAAAGGAATATAATCGAAAAAACGAATCGTTGGAGAAACGCTTTGATATACTCTACCAATATTTACAAATAAACTTTTTCTTGAATTGATTGTTTTCATTTATAGCTCCTTCTAATTTCTTCTTGTTTCATCAAAACAGCAATCTTTTTAAATAATTTACATGAAAACTTATAAAACATTTTTCGAATAGGATATAATAATAAAATGAACATTTGCATTTTGGCTGAATATATTATATTCAGTTTACAATAACATTTCCTGAAATTAAATTTCGATATTAAAAAATCCTGAATATTTGTCGAATGCCCAATGCTTCGAGCACCATCATATACATAATTTATTTTACTTTGTGATAAATAGTACTCATTCATAGTATAAATCAAAGCATATGAAGGATACAATTTCAAATAATCAGGATCGAGTTTTATTACGCTATACTCAACACAATCATAATATTTTTTATTTTGGGCATAAGCAATAAGCTTATCTGTTTTTTTGCAAAACACCCCCCAAAAATCATAAGCATTGGTATCCAACAATTGAATTTTTTTAATATAATTTTCTCTTGTCAAAGTGTTTAAATATGTATTATATGATGATAATGCTTTAGTATATATATCATACCCATATTTTAATAAATCCTCTTTACAAATTAATTTGGAATTGCTATTTTTAAGGCCCTTCCTTACTTGATTACGCATTTTCGATTTCAATTCCTTTAATCCATCAAATTCATCCTTAATAACATACCACCATTCTGATTTTGCTTGTTGATCCCAATTCGTTGACCATCTTACTAAAAATTGTTTATATTTTTTTAATGCATTTTTTGCGTCATCATATGTAATATTGTTTTGCGGATGGGGAGGAATATCCGGAACAATAATATGTTGATACACTCGCCATTTTATATTTCCTGACATATATTTGTATATATTTTAAAATATTGTTTACTAATGTTTTCCCAATCAAAAAAATCTACGTTAGTTTTACAATTAAACGAAATCTCCTTATAGTTATTTTTAATAGACCTTATTGCATTAATAATCTCATCTGTATCATTTGGATTGACAGCATAACCAATTTCTCCTTGTTTAAAATAGCCATCAATACCTTGTCCTTTTGAATAGATAACTGGTAATCCTTGAGACATGGCCTCAACAAAGACCAAACCAAATGTTTCTCTAAAAGACGGCATTATAAATATATCAGATTCCCGATAATGAGTTAATAATGTATTTTTATCTGCCCAGGGAAATAACTCAGTAAACTGTGCGTTATTTTTGGCCATTTCTTTAACTTTATCTTCATTATTTCCATTTCCTCCAACAATTCTAAGTTTAATTGCTTCATTTTTCACATAATTAACTACATCAAACAATATCTCAATATTTTTATTCTTGGTGAAATTGCCACAAAACAGAAGACGTAGAGGATAATGAGGCTTTTTATCACATTTTTCTGAATTTTGAAACCAAAATTGATCAATACCGTTTGGGATAATCATAATTTTATGACTCCATTTCCTAAATGAATGGGGATAATTAGTTTCTAATAATTTTTTGTATGCTGGAGTTAGTAATATAATCTGGGAAGCGGACGCTAGAATTTTGGACCCAAGAGGCTTTAAATGTTTCATATATCGCATAAAGACATTAATATCTGTATTTCTGACGGCAACAATATAAGGGATGTTGTATTTTTTAAAAATTCGATATGCAACTCCTCCATCACTAAATAATTTATGGGCATGAATAATAGTAATGTCAGTTAAAGATGTTTTTTCAGTTATATCTGATAAAAGATATTTAATTTTTTGAAAATACAAAGGGCGATGATATTTTTTCAAAACTTTTGAATACACGAAGCTCACATTTTTTAAATTAAGCCTGTTATTACCATATTGATTTTTGGCCTTTATAGTAGAATAAACTACTTGTGATACCTGTTTTTGGTTTAAACCCTCAACCAGGTTCTTATATAGCCTATTCGTAGCATATTCACTATTAATATGAAGTATTTTCATGTTACAAATAATTACTTTTAATCTATTTATAGATTAACTATGACGCATAATTAGGATTTATTAATTAATCGAATAGAATATTCAGAATTTATTATATTATGGGACTGAATAAGATGCTTTTTTTCTAAAAAAAGAAAACAATAAATTATTGATAAGGCGATCCATAAAGCAGGATATCTCATAACTGATGCCGGGATATGGATAAATAGAATAATATATAATATTTGTACTAGAGCATATCGGTTAATCCAATTTTTATTAAAATTTATAAGAGCATAAAAAAAAGGAATTAGTAAAATAAGAAAGAAAGGAATTGACCCCAATATACCAAAATTTATAATTAGTTCAACAATTAATGAATGAGGGTGATTGGCTTTCTGATCATTGGCCTTTTGTTCATAAATCAAATTCTCTGCCTGAAAACCTTTTCCTTGTAAAAAAAAATCATCTAAACTATTAAAAAGATTTCTGTAGACATCCAAACGACTTGATACTGATCCTCCAGATTCAATACTCTCATCAATATTAATAAATGAAACGATCCGATTATAAGAAATTGTAAGTGTCCCTGTATTTTTAACAGGATTTAAGTCTAAACTGCGCAAAAAGAAAAAGATACCTACGAAAAGTAATAATAATGAAATAAATCGGATATATTTACCTTTAATAAAATATAACAAGAGAGGGAACAATAGAAATGCAGCAAAAGCACTTCTTGACATAGGCCCCAATAGCAATATTATAGTGGATGCTATTATAATAAACCTTTGTTTAATTGATCCATAAAAATATGAGGAAATAAACAAAAGGGGGAAAAATAAAATAACATGTGCTGCTAAATCATTTGCATTATAAAACGTAGCTGTAGGTATATATTTATATTTTGCGGAAAGATTTTCTCCTAACGATAAATTTCCCCTTGAAAAAGGCAGATGGTTTAATGTAGTGATTTCATAAATTACAATAACTGCCAAAGCTATGAAAATAATAAAGAGGACATTATATAATGCTTTCCAAAGATGTATTCTGTAATATTGAAAACCATAAGCAAATAGCACAAAAATTGAAATAAATGAAAAAGAATAAAAATAATCTTTAATCTGTTCAATGTCTCTAAAATAAGCAATTATGTAAAATGTAATTGTTAAAAAATATAGCATTATTAAAAAAAGTTTGATCTGGAAAACATATGGAAACTTTTTAAATAAATAGATTATCAAAATAGGGGTAAACAGCAAAATAAGAACATTTTGCAAAGAAATAAAAGTGTAACCAAAATGTATATTTGTTCTTGCAAATACTGAAATCATAAATGTTTGTATGATTAGTATAAATAGATGGTCTTTTTTTATATATATTTTAGGGCCTTCCATAATCATAAAACAAATATGAGTAATTTGTATTTAGCTTATTGCTGGTTTTAATCTTTTTTGCCAATTCGTTTGCATTTTCGAATGATTGGGCGAAATGATTATTAACTAATGGTTCAACATATTCTGATCCTTCAATTTGAGCGATAAAAACGTTACAGTTGAATAGCAAAGCTTCAAACAAAGCTGTTGAATAGATTCCTACAATATATTTTGATTCACTAAGCAGACTATAAAGATCAGTATGTTTGGGTGCAATTGATATATTGTAAATCCTGTTTTTTAATATGATTTTGTTGTAATAATTTTTATTCTTCTCTCCAGGATGTAATTTGAATATTACATTATAGTTTGAGTGTTTTTTTGCAAAATTTACTGCTATTGTAAACAATTTTTTCCCGATTGCCCCTTGAGAAATAAAAACAACTTGTTTTTCTTTTTTTATTTGATTATTATATTTTTTAACACTATGTGATAAATGCGGGAATCCAATTAATTTAATACATTCCTGCTTTAACGGAAAGTTTATGGTTTTTATCCAATATTCCCCAAAAGCAAAAAAATAATCAGGAAAGTAACATAATTTATCCGAGTTGTTAGGAAAATTGTAACCCAAATGATATGGGCTGGTTGTACCATGCTGTATTTCAGTTACAGGAATATTTAATTTTTTACAAGCCGCAATAAGCGCAGCATTTGTGTAATGCACCACTAAAAATATATTTTTCGGTTGTTTTTTTGTCAACAATTTTAGATAATATGCGTATTTAGTTTGAAAAGCAATTAACTTGTTGTTAAATAATGATTTAAGAGATATTCTTAAATTAAATCTATCATTAATTAATTCTTCTATCTTTTTAATATCATATATATTTTTTTCGGGTATATGATTCTTTTTAAGTTTAATATTAATCCGGGTTTTTGTTTCCAGGGCATCCAATAAGTTTATATTTGTCCCTGAAACAAAATGTTTCCCCTTAAAGCTTTTATCAAATAGTTCAATATTTGAGCTATTCATTTCATTGATGATATAATTCGAATAAATATCAACATATTTATTATTAACTTTTACTTTTCTGGGGTGTAAAAAGAATAATGTTTCACATTTTTTATTATTGTATAAGGGATTTTTAAATAAACTATTAAATAATGTACCAGGAAGATATCTGAAATATTCTTTTGGTGATGCTTTTGCTTGATGGAAATCAAGTATTTTTAGTTTTCTGCATATTAAAAAGAAAATTTCCAGACGTATAATCTCCCATATATAAATTCCATTGATATTCAATAAGAAAAGATCATATGTGTTTTCCCAATAAAATATTGTTTTTGCAATAGTCTTTACTGTTTCTTTGTTAAGTTGTTGTTGCATATAAAACTATATGTTTTAATAACAAATTATGTTAATGGAATTTTTTTTCTTTTTTGAGTTTTTCATAATGTTCAATGTTTCTGTATTTAAATATTTTTGCAGGATGACCTCCGGCTATAGCATATTTTGGAATGTCTGAAACTACAACACTACCCGCTTGTATTATTGCTCCTTCCCCGATTTTAACACCCCCAAGAATAATTACTCTTAAACCGATCCATACATTGTCTTCTATTATAATATCTTTTACTATATAAGTATTGTCATAAGGGATACTTTTACCAAAATCATAATTATGGTACTGTGTAATAAAATAACATTCACGGCCTGAATGATAATTATCACCAATTGTAACTTTCCCGGGACCTAAAATTTTTGTGCCATTGAAACAAACATTATTCCCAAGTATTGTGTTTTTGTTTATAATTGTTAACCGATTAACTTTTATCTTATTGCCTGCGGCTAAGGCTTTTCTTTTTACCAAAAATGTAAAGTAGTGATAAAGTATTTTTTTAATAATCTTTTTAATAATCTTTTTCATATAAAAAACTATTATTTAATGTTTTGTTTATTGATTTAGACGATTAATAAATTGCATTATTTCCTTTTTCAATAATAAAAATGTTAAAAGGATTAAAATAGTATATCTGCTTAAACTATAAATAAGCCCATGATAATTATTGATTGAAGAATAACTGATAAGGATACCAGCAATAAAAGCTATAATTAAATAAGGAATAAGGATTTTAAATTTTATTATATTAATCTACCTTCATGAATCATTCGGATCTTCCAT
>CAZQEZ010000163.1:4206-8774 GCA_964592475.1 uncultured Roseivirgaceae bacterium | reverse complement strand
ATTCTTCTAAATTTTTTAAGATCTTTTCTCTTTCTAAAGGACCTTTTTACTTTTTTTCAGACCCTCTTTAATAAATCCGATCTGAGATCTGCTGAAATATTTCCCAACAAACCAGGAAATAAGGAAAAAAAGCCAATGATGCCAAAAGTAACCACCAGCAAAGTAACTTCTACCTGATTTACACCAATAGCTGAGATTGACTTACCCAGTGATTTTATTTCTTTTCTATGCAGGCCGCCACCTATCGAAAATGCAATTACCGCCAATGCCATATCCAATGGAAAATTACTTATCTCATTCAGCCTTATCAACAGAAATCTTGGTCCATTGTTGATATGAGGCAGGAATAAATTGTAATAGCTAGATAGCTAGCTCAAACAATCAACGTTTGAGCTAACTATTATTTTATACTATTGAAGTGAAGTTTCCGCTTCCTCTATTGCCGCGAGCATATCTTCTTTTACAGCTGCTATTGATTCTTTTTCTTCTTGTAAATAAACAACATATTCCTCATCGGTACCTTCAAAATCGCGACGATAACTGCGCATCCAATTCATCATGGCCTCGTCAGCTTCTTCAAGATTAGTAATCAAGGTTTCCAGTGATTCTATTTGGTCAGCATTTGTTACACTATCGGTAGCCAATGAATCAATTTTACTTCTGGCTTTCTTTTTTAGGCGCATGATGTCTTGCATCTTTGGCATCACCTCGTCGTGCACTGCCATTACTTCATCCTTCAATGTTTCCGGATCTGCAGCTTCTTCACTATTTTCTTTTTGGGCAGGACCACATGCAGCCACCCATAATATAATGGCTAATAATGATAAAAAATTAAGTTTTTTCATAGCTTTTAGTTTTTTTGTCAATATTAAGTAATTTATTGTTTAATAACAACACCTGATAAGTTCTTAGTTATCTCGTATTGCTTTGGTAAGTCGTGCCACACGCGATACTTCAAAAATGCCAAGGCCAGGATTGCCTTCCTCATCAAAAATATTGGTTACCGGGTTTCCGGGAGGAGGTGAAAATCCACCACCATCATTATTTATGGTATTTTGCAAGGTTTCATAGTAATTATAGGCTTCTAATGAAATGCCAAACATGTTAAATTCCACTATATCTCCTTCTATAAAAAATCCGGGGAAATTTATTCCACTTATATTTTCTCCAATCACAAAATCATCAGCCGTAATAATCTGGCCGGGCTGGCGCCAGGAGCGGCCAAATCTTTTTACATCAAACCGGTAATAATTGCGATCTATTTTTGACTCTTTTGCATATAAGTAGATTTGGTATACATTCATTACCTCACCCTCTTCTGCACTATTAATAATATATGGTTCCGGGCTAAACCAAAACTCTGCTAAATCGCCGTAGTAATAATCAGCAAGGTAAGTGTTATTTCTAGGGTTGATATAGATCACATTGTGGACTATGGGATTAAACCCAAGCAATGTATCTCGAATTTCGTAATTTGTATTTTTAGTAATAAGAATTTCCTCACCAGCAAAATTTGTAAATGGTGCATTCGGATCAAAAAAACGAAAATGGCCTAAGCCAAATACTGCATTTCGAATTTCTATGCTATCAATCTCAAAATCTTGCAAGTCTGCCATTACTGCCGATGATCGAAATGTTTGCCCTTGATAATCAACTTTTAATTGGTAATTCAAATTTGGCTCGCCAGTATATTTGGCGGCAAAAAGGTTAAGACTATCAACATAACTGTAGTTATAAACGTTATCTTGGGTTGTTACTGTTATGGTTGCATCATCTACAATTTCTATCGGCTCTAGGCTTTTCAAGGAAAGTGTTTTACTTAAATAAACCGTCTGCACAGTATCCAAATCGTTGATGTAGGCTTCTATCACCAATTGCGGCTCATCCATTTCATTGCCAAATCCATCCAAAGTTTGCTCCCCACCAAATTCAAATATCCTATCACAACTGGTCAATCCTAAAATAAATAAAAGATATATAAGTAAATTTTTCATTGATTTTCTAAAATTTAAAGGTGTAAGAAATGGATGGTAAAATTCCAAACAGGTTAACCTGAGTTATCTCCCTCCCGGTAACGATATTACCATTTTCATCATAATTTAGCAACACGAAGCTATCACTGCCTTCCTCGGGAGGTTGGGTGAATATGATGTATGGGTTACGCCTGCCATATAAATTATACACCGAAAAACTGGTTTCACTAGACCACCACCGGTCCGGCTTATTTTTACTGTACCAGGTAAGTGCTAAATCTAACCGATGAAATGGAGGCATTCGATATTCATTTCTACCGGTATAGAGATCAACTACCTGCCCTTGCACGCTGTATTTTCCAGAGGGTAAAGTAAGGCCACGACCGGTGCCGAATATCCAGCTGCTTCCTAAACTAAGGCGATCGTTTATGTCGTAAGTGGTTACCAACGTAGCATTGTGGCGGCGATCATAACTGGCCGGAAATTCTTGTCCATTGTTTATTCCGGGAATTTCTCTGGTGGTTTTACTCCAGGTATAACTGAGCCACCCTTTTAGTTTTCCTTTTGTTTTTCTCACCAAAAATTCAGCACCATAAGAAGTAGATTTTCCGGGTAAAATTTCCAGCGGCAAATCTTCATTAAAAAATACATTCGCGTTATCTACAAAATCTACAATATCATTCATCCATTTATAATAAACTTCAAGTGATGTTTCATAAGTATTATTATTAAAATTACGGAAATAGCCGGCTGCTAGCTGATCTGCCATTTGCGGATCAATATGCGTTGTGCTTGGCTGCCAAACGGCAATGGGTAATGGTGAAGTTCCGGTAACCATCTGGTGCACGTATTGCACCATGCGATTATAGCTTAATTTTACTGAACTGCTTGCTCCGGTTTTATATCGAGCTGAAAAACGAGGCTCGGGATTGATAAAAGAAATTACTGTTTCTCCCGGACCGTAAAAAGTACTATCGATGGCCTTTGAATTACCTTTTAATTCCGGGCTTTCTGCTTCTTCATATTCAATCACTTTTGCCTCCCCTATTTGAGCAAATCTGGACATTCTTAACCCGTACTCCAGCGACAACCGATCGGTTAAATCCAGTTTATTGCTTACATAAAGGGCATTGTCCCAGGCAAATTGTTCTTGTAAATTTACATCTGCGATTATTGATTCTTCACTTGTTGGCACAAAGCTTCCTGGCCGAAAAGTACGGTAAGAATTGTGCAAACCAAAATATAAGGTACTTCTTGGATTAATATAATACTCAAAATCAATTTTACCACTATATTCTCTTAAATTTGCTGTCCAATTGACACCAAAACCAGGAAAATCTTGAACATTTTCATAATCAAAATTACTATAAATAAATGTGGTGTTGCTAAAAAGCTTATTGCTGAAGATATGATTCCAACGGAGAGTAGCAGTTTTATTTCCCCAGTCCCAGCGAAACAGATTGTCTAGAAGGTCCATACGATCTCTACCATCATAGTAAGACAAAAATAAATTATCATTCTGGCTGATCTGAAAATTTACTTTTGCATTTATATCATAAAAATAAGGTTTTATGATCGCATCGTCAGGAATGAATAAGTCAAAATAAGACCGTCGGCCTGATATAATAAAACTGGCTTTCTCCGGCACAATAGGCCCTTCTAACATTATTTTTGATGATAAAAAACTAACACCTACTTCACCGCCAAACTCGCGATTATTTCCATCTTTTGTACGTACATCCAATATAGAAGCCAACCTTCCGCCATATTGAGCAGGTATTCCACCCTTGAAAAGCTCCGAATTTTTAATCACGGAAGAATTAAATACCGAAATAAGTCCAAACAAGTGAGAAGGATCATAAACAGGGGCCTCATCCAGCAATATAAGATTATGATCTACATTACCACCTCGCACAAAATAAGCGCTGGAACCTTCGCCCGAAATTAATACACCGGGCATCAATTGAATAGTTTTTATAATATCTACCTCCCCAAATAGAGGTGGAAGCTTCTTCACCTGCTGTATGTCTACTTTCATGCTACTCATCGAAAGGTCTTCTACATTTTTATCTTCAGCCTCCCCGGTAATAACGATCTCACCTAGTGCTTTTACCTCTTCTGCCAGATCTATATTCAATTGAATGTCGTTATTCAAGTTTACCGTTTTAATGATAGTCTCGTAGCTAACGTAAGAATATTTTATTGTGTAGCTATCTTCTGGTAGCGTGATTGAATAAAATCCGTAAGAGTTGGTAGTAGTGCCTGTGCCTATTTCATTGATAAAAATAGTAACCCCGATAAGTCCTTCTCCATTGGAGGCATCTCTAACATAGCCGCTGATGGTGTTCTTTGACTGAGCTAAAGCCGAATTTACTATCAGCATGGCCAAAACTATGAGTAAATATTTAGGGAAATTTATCATAATGCTGTCAGCAATACTTTGTGCTTTAAATTGTTTTTTTCGGATCATAAACTGCGGTAATGTGTTAACTAATGTTTTATCTATTGCGCTGCAACCTGTTTTTAGCGAAATATTAAACTATTGTTATTAATTTGATAATAGCATTTAGGTTATAAATTATATTAACACTCGTA
>CAZQEZ010000163.1:0-4106 GCA_964592475.1 uncultured Roseivirgaceae bacterium | reverse complement strand
ATTATATTAACACTCGTAGAAACGATGATAAAGGTTATCCATTTTATATGAATGGCAATTTTATTTGATAAGGTTCATATTATTACTGATAGAAAAAATGTGTGGTGAATTTATTAATAGTTAACGGTGCAAAATAGAAGCCGGACCAAAAAAAACCTTGAAGCAGCAAATAATCAATCTGACCTGTTAAATGAAACGGATGAATGGTAAATTTGAAGGAAAATGTAATTTATGTGCCAATTATTTCGTATGTAATATGCTAAGCAGTAAGGTGCTGGATAAATACCATTAAAATTGCAACTTTATGCTAAGAAGAAAGTATAAATAGCATGTTTTACTAATGTACCGGCTTATTGCATGTTTCACAATTTATGACCATATTATTTTTAATATAAAAAATGACTACAAACGGAAAAGAGAAAAATACAGACCCGCAAAATTATGATGACAGCTTAATACGACAAGCTTTTAAAGACAAAGACTGGAATGAAATTAAGAGTGCCGATAGTTGGGCAATTTTTAAAATAATGGGCGAATTTGTGCAGGGTTTTGAAAAACTTGCCAAAATAGGACCTTGTGTAAGCATATTTGGGTCAGCTAGAGTAAAGGAAGATCATCCATATTATAAAATGGCTGAAAAAATAGCCGCTAAGCTAGTGAGGCATGGCTATGGTGTGATCACAGGAGGCGGCCCCGGAATTATGGAGGCCGGTAACCGAGGTGCTAAAAGTCAAAATGGAAAATCGGTAGGTTTAAATATTCATTTACCTTTTGAGCAGGGAAATAATATTTATATTGACCCGGACAAATTGATTTCGTTCGATTACTTTTTTGTACGCAAGGTAATGTTTGTTCGCTATTCGCAAGGATTTGTAGTGATGCCTGGCGGTTTTGGCACGATGGATGAGCTTTTTGAAGCACTCACTTTGATACAAACCAAAAAAATCGGGCGGTTTCCTATTGTTTTGGTGGGCAAAAAGTTTTGGGCTGGTTTGATAGACTGGCTTGAAAGTGTAGTATTGCGAGAGCAAAATAATGTAGATCCTGAAGACTTTGAATTGTTTAGCGTGGTAGATACAGCAGAAGAAGCTGTAAGTGTAATTGACGATTTTTATGCAAAATATTTATTATCACCAAACTTTTAACGACTTGCAGCAATTTTATAAAATAGCATTGGCATCGCTGGCCTGGGCCTTATTGGTAACCGCCTTGTACTACTTTTTACCTCAACAGGGGGAAGTAAAACACGCCAGTAAAATCATATATCAAAAAAACGAACCAAAAAATGTAGTGGTAACCTATAAAGCCCCTGAACACTTATATTTTGCAGGGGAATTAGTGCCTTTACATGTTCCGGATGTCAGGGAGCGTTTTGATCGTGAAATGCACGTAAACCTCTACTACCATTCTAATACTATTTTAATGCTGAAAAGAGCCCAACGCTGGTTACCTACCATGGGTCAAATACTAAAGAAAAATAATATACCTGAAGATTTCAAATATTTACCATTAATTGAAAGTAGCTTGGCCAACGCGGTAAGTTACCGGGGAGCGGTTGGTTTTTGGCAACTGATGGAGGGCACTGCCAAGGAATTTGATCTGAAGGTAAATAATGAAGTGGATGAACGCTACGATCCTATTAAATCTACTGAAGTGGCATGTGAATATTTGAAAAGAGCTTATCGAAAATTTGGAAACTGGACCAATGTAGCGGCCAGCTATAATATGGGAATGTACGGTTTACAACGCCGATTGGACCAGCAAAAAGTAGATTCGTATTATGATTTATTGCTCAATTCGGAAACAGCCCGCTACGTGTTTAGGATATTGGCTATAAAAGAAATAGTGGAGAATGACAGCCATTATGGATACAATTTTCCTGATAGTCACCTATACCAGGCAGAACAAGTAAAACAAGTAGTGGTAACCAGTACTCAAAACGACCTGGTAGCTTTTGCCATCAGTCAAGGTATAAACTACAAACTGCTAAAGCGGCACAACCCCTGGTTAAGAACTGACAGACTCACTGTCCGTTCTGGCGAGTCTTACACAATTGATATACCGATAATAAAGGAAGAAGATAAAGAATCTTACGTTCATTCCGGTAACTGATGTTGCCTTCTTCGGCCATGAGGGCCCGCCTTTCTTTGAAAAATACGAAGCAAGAGCTTATCATACTGTGCCACCTGAGCTTTGGTAAGCTGTTCTCGTATTTCCCGAAAGTGTATAAAATTAGATTTTTCTAATTGCTGATGCAGCATTCCCAATTTATTGGTTAAAGAATCAATGCTAACATCATTTACGCGATCCTGCTTCATTTGCCGGTAAAGCCTTCTTTTATTGAGCATGATTTGGCTTTGCAATTCCCTTATCTCGTCAAAATGTATTTGTCGTAAGTTATTGATCTTTTGCTTTTGCTTAGTTGTAAGGTTCAGTCGGTCATCCAGCAATCTTATGCTATTCATTCCCCGCTTATCAGGCTGAGGTGGTTTTCTATTGAGCATAAAAAAACTAATGATCCCTATATTCAAAATTACCAGCACCAATATTAGTAATTGGTAAAATCTTCTTTCCTTCATGCTTTAATTATTTTGGTAGGTACTCAACAACTCATAACTACTATCTGGCAGCAAGTCATATTCATTGGCAATCGCCTCGCCTGTATCCTCTCTATTTTCATAGTTACTAACGTTGAGCATAACTACAACATTAACAGAAAATAGCAACAATATAGCTGCTGCAACTGCTTGCCAGCGAAAATCTTTACGCAAGTTTATTACCTTTTGCTGCTGGCTTTGCATACGCATTTTTAATTTTTCGTAGAAGTGGTCAGCGGCCTTTGCCGGTTGTATGGTATCCAGGCTGTTGAGCGTTTTTTTTATATTTTCTTCATTTTTCATTTTCATGATAGTAGTGATTAAGCATTTTTCGGAGATTTTCTTTGGCACGTTGCAAAAGCGATTCAACTCCGGATACCGAAGTTTCAATAATTGCCGCTATTTCTTTTTGACTAAGCATTTCAATCTTATGCAAAACAAAAGCTACCCGTTGCTTTTCTTTTAATTTTTCGATGGCATTCATTAAAATTTGGGCTCTTTCCTTGTTTTCAGCTTCTATTCCCGGGTGCAAATGATCAACAGGTTGATTGTATTGCTCATAAACATCTTTGCCAGCCAATATACTAAAGCGTTTTTTCCTTTTCCTGTTTCTTATCACTTCCAGGCTTTTGTTGGTGGCAATACGGTATATCCAGGTATCTATGCTACTTTCCTTTTTAAATTTACTGATACTTTTATGCACTTCAATAAAAACTTCCTGTGCAGTATCTTCAGCATCCTCGGCATTGCGCAAAAATCCCAGGCAAGTATTGTAAATTTTATTTTTGTAATTTTCTACAAAATACCTAAAATACCTTTCCTCACCACTGCTTATTGCAGCAATCAGTTCTTCGTCGCTTATGTTTTTTACCAGATCCAAAAGAAAAATATCCGGGAAAGTTAATAAACCTCCCGGAAATTATTTTATCTAAAACTCATTCTTTTACCAGATTTTCTCATGGGTCCACGCGTATCTAACCACAATCGCTGCTCCTCATTTAATATTTGACGAACTTCCTGATGCATGGTTGCCCTTTCTTTGGCTATGGTAACCCTCAACTTGCCAATTGCTTCAATAGTGGAATGGATGGCATTCAAATCAGCATTTTCCTGGGTGCGCAAAGTTTGCAAATGAGCTCTTTTTTCTCTCATCTCGTTTCGTAGTGGCAATATCTCTTTACGCATCTCCATGGCTTGCTTTTGAATTGTTGATTTTTGCTCTTCACTCAAATCAGGAATTTGCATCATCATACCCTTTGCCGGGTCACCCTTAGCTTTCATGCCTTGGCCTTGCCTGCCCTGTTTACCATTTCCTGGCTGAGCTACTAAACTGCTTACCGCTATACAGGAGATCAGTAAGGTACTGCTTAATACTTTTAAAATATTCATAGTAATAAAATTTAAGTTATTTAATTGCTTTTGCCTGGTTAGATGACAAACAAAAATAAATCCTTCGGGTAAGAGAGGTTTTTCTTAAAAATTAAGGTTCTATGTGAAATTGTGTGGATA
>CAZQEZ010000162.1:4947-8796 GCA_964592475.1 uncultured Roseivirgaceae bacterium | reverse complement strand
CTGGTCCGTACCGAGGCCTCGGTATGTAATCCGGATCACTAAAGTTAAGTGTTTTTAACACGTTTATTGAAAGACGTCATTAGTAAATACCTGATTGGGTAGTAACATATCCATCAATTGAAACATTTATGAAAATACGTTTTGGAGAATTCTTAATAAGATTTGACCTGAATGTATAATTCAGGTTCAAAGAGAAAATGGCTTGCAGTTATTGAGTCTAATCAGGTTTACGAGCAAAAGTAGTTTTACTTGCCAAAAACAACCTTTGTCTTACGTAAATATTAATACTCATCCTCGTTGAAGAAAAAGTCTTCTTTGGTGGGATAATCGGGCCATATCTCCTCAATATTTTCATAAGGCTGACCATCATCTTCGAGTTCTTGCAAATTTTCAACTACCTCCAGTGGGGCACCAGACCTGATTGAAAAATCTATCAACTCATCTTTGGTTGCTGGCCAGGGAGCGTCTTCAAGATACGAGGCTAATTCTAATGTCCAATACATAATCTAAAATCCTAATTAGTTATTCAAAGTCATATTTTAAATAAATTAGCTGATTCTGCAAAGTGCTTAACGAGCTAATTTTAAAATTTGTTTTTTTTAGCGTACTAATTATATTCAATGTAAACTAAAAAAGTTCATTTATCTGATTTAATTTTTGAATTATTTTTTAGATACTACTCAGTTTTTCTTTCAATTCTCGTAAAATCCTCTTTTTTACCCGCAGTTTTCGGCGCTTGCTATCTAGTTTCGAACTAAGTAACTTGTTGATCGGTTGGCCCTCTTTGTGGTAATTGTTGTAGTTTTCCTGAAACTTCCTAAGTTCATTTTCATCTCGTATAATAAGATCTTTTAATAAATATATTTTTTGCTTTATTTGTTCATTTGGATCTTTTTCAGCAAAGCCACCAGATTTAGTAGCCAAAGTTTCCAAAAAGTTGTATTCAATAACTTCATCGCAGATAGTGTAGAATTCTTCAGCAATTTGCTTAAACTTATAAGGTGCTATTTTCCCGGCTTTATTCCAGCTCATTAGCAATCTTTTTATTTCCACTACCGCGGCACTATCTTTTCTGCCTTTAAACTCAAGTGCTTTTTTATACACCTGTTCTTTATCCAAGAATCGCATCGGGGGGGCTTTCCTGCGATCATACTCCATTTTGGCTTTATAGGCTATATTTTTCTTTATATTGAAAAATTTATCCCAAAGTACTGCACGTCTTTCAGCAGGTATTGGGTCGCTGTCTTTCCAGCGCTGCATAAGTTTTTTCATTTCAAAATTAGCCGTCTTGATATTTGTATTTTGAGATTGTTTTTCAGCTTCGGCCAATAATAATTCGTATTGAATCACATTTTTTTCCAATTTCTCCATGTATTCCTTATGAGCCTTGTTTTTTCGGCCATAAAACTCATCAAGGTATTGCTGAAACTTGGCTTCTACTTCTTCTTCCTGGTTTTTACTTACCCCTCCTGTCCTTATCCATTTAGTTTTAATTTCATGCACTTTTTCATTTGCATCTTGCAAATCTTCAAGGTCTTTATACACTTCCAGTTCTGCTAGCAAGCCCTTTTTTATTTCCAGGTTTTTTACCCGGTTAAGTTCAATTAATTGATTAAGTTCAGCTTCTCTTTTATTAAGTCTTTCTAGCAAAGGCTCAAAATCTCCTAATGCGTCAAATTGAGGTATTGTTTTTTTCAAATGCAGCAATTTCATTAGGTAAGAACCTTTGTTTTCTGCATTTTCAATTTCAGCTTCAAGATCATTCACCTTTTTTTCTACGAGCTCAAATCTTTCAACGAAATAATTTAAAGAGCTTTCTTCATCAATTCTTACTTCACCTATTTGTCGGTCAGGATAATCCAGAAAGCCCTTTAAATAAACTTTCCCATCTGCTATAAAGCCATATTTATGGTTTTCCACTGTATTTAATTTATTTTTTATTTTAATTTTAGTAAAATTAAAACATTAAAACTTTTTATTCCATAGCTAATTTATAAAATTAACTAAATCAAATTTTCCGCAATTAAAGGATAAAAAATAAAAATTCCCATATTTGCACAAATTTTTTTATCAATTATGAGTAACGAAAAAGTAATTTTCTCGATGGCGGGTGTGACTAAAACCTACCCACCACAAAAACAAGTATTAAAAAACATTTATCTTTCTTTCTATTACGGGGCAAAGATAGGGGTTATTGGTTTAAATGGTTCAGGCAAATCGTCACTTTTAAGAATTATTGCCGGAATAGACAAGAATTATCAGGGCGAAGTGGTTTTTTCGCCAGGTTATTCGGTAGGGCTATTAGAGCAAGAACCACAGTTGGACGACAATAAAACCGTGATTGAAGTTGTAGAAGAAGCCGTCTCACACATCAAAGAACTGTTAAAAGAATATGATGAGATTAATTTGAAATTTGCTGAGCCCGAAGTGTTGGAGGATCCCGACAAAATGGATAAACTAATCAACCGACAGGCTGAAGTGCAAGAAAAATTGGAACATCATGAGGCTTGGAGCTTAGACAATCGTCTGGAAAAGGCCATGGATGCTTTACGTACTCCTGATAAGGATGCTAAAGTGGTTAATCTTTCCGGAGGTGAAAAAAGACGGGTAGCTTTATGTCGGCTTTTACTGCAAGAGCCAGATGTTTTACTCCTCGATGAGCCTACCAACCACCTCGATGCCGAATCGGTTCTTTGGCTTGAAATGCATTTGCAAAAATATAAAGGTACAGTGATTGCTGTAACCCACGATCGTTACTTTCTTGATAATGTGGCAGGTTGGATTTTAGAATTGGATAGAGGAGAGGGAATACCCTGGAAAGGAAACTATTCAAGCTGGTTAGAACAAAAACAGACTCGTTTAGCTGAAGAAGAAAAAACAGAGTCTAAAAGGCAAAAAACCCTCAACAGAGAACTGGAATGGGTAAGGATGACACCGAAAGGTCGCCATGCCAAAGCCAAAGCCAGAATAGGGGCTTATGAAAAATTACTGGGGCAGGAAGTGAAAGAGAGAGAAGAAAAGCTGGAATTGTTCATTCCTCCCGGACCACGATTGGGGAATAAAGTGATAGAAGCAGATGGAGTGAAAAAAGCTTTTGGCCAACAATTACTTTTTGAAGACTTAAGTTTTTCTTTGCCACAAGGTGGTATTGTAGGTGTGATAGGCCCTAATGGAGCTGGTAAAACTACTTTATTTAATCTTATTACCGGTAGAGAAAAGCCAGATGAAGGATCATTTGAAATTGGAGAAACTGTAAAAATAGCATATGTAGACCAGGGACATGATGTGCTTGAGGCGAATAAATCAGTTTGGGAGATGATTTCCGAAGGTAATGAATTTATAGAACTTGGAGGACGCAAAGTGAACTCCAGAGCTTACGTTAGCAAGTTCAATTTTAGTGGCGCAGACCAAGAGAAAAAAGTTGGTACACTTTCAGGAGGGGAAAGAAATAGAGTACACCTGGCATTGGCTTTAAAGCAGGGAGCCAATTTAATTTTACTCGACGAACCTACTAATGACCTGGATGTTAATACTTTGAGAGCGCTGGAAGAAGCACTTGAATATTTTGCCGGATGTGCAGTAATCATCTCTCACGACAGGTGGTTTTTAGATAGAGTAGCCACTCATATTTTAGCTTTTGAAGGCGAATCTCAAGTATATTATTTTGATGGTAACTTTACCGAGTATGAAGAGAATAGAAAAAAACGACTGGGTAATTTAGAGCCAACCCGGTTAAAATATAAAAAACTGGGGTAGTTTATCAAAATATTATTTCAAATTGTTTTTCAAAAATAAATAATATGCTATCTTTGCACTCCTTAAAATTTAGGAAAATAGCAAAGAAACAGA
>CAZQEZ010000162.1:0-4847 GCA_964592475.1 uncultured Roseivirgaceae bacterium | reverse complement strand
TTAGAATAAATAGATATGGCAAATAGTAAGTCAGCATTAAAAAGAATAAGATCTAACGAAACCAAAAGACTTAGAAACAAATATCAGTTGAAAACGACCCGTACTTTTGTTAAAAAACTTAGGGGTACCACTGATAAAAGTGAAGCGCAGGAACTTTATAAAAAAGTTTCTTCAATGATGGATAAACTTGCCAAGAAAAATATTATTCATAAAAATAACGCAGCTCACAAAAAATCAAAATTGGCCAAATTTGTAGCTGGACTTCAATAAAAATACTATAATAAATATGGAAGGAAGCCTCATTTGTGAGGCTTTTTTTATGTACATTTTGTAATATTGTGAAAAATACAATTTACATTAAATGATGCAGCCTGAAAATAGCAGACAGAACCTGCGTATACTTGACCTTGCCGAAGAAGATCGCCCCAGAGAAAAGTTGTTGAATAAAGGAAAATCTGCTTTAACCGATGCAGAATTATTAGCAATATTGATTGGCAGCGGCAATAGAGAAAAAAGTGCTGTAGACCTGGCCAAAGAAATACTACTTAGCGCCAGCAATAACCTCAATGAATTAGCCAAATTAAAAATTGCTTCTTTAATGCATTTTTCTGGTATAGGAGAGGCCAAAGCCATCAACATTGTCAGTGCATTGGAGCTGGGTCGCCGTCGAAAATCAGCTGAATTTTTGCAAAAACCTCGCATTCAAAGTTCCAATATGGCTTATGAAGTGATTAAACCTGAACTACTTGACCTTGAAGTGGAGGAGTTTTGGATTATTGTAATGAATAGAGCCAATCATGTGCTAAAAAAATTAAAAATAAGCGAGGGAGGGTTTTCCGGAACTGTGGCCGATCCAAAAGTAATTTTCAAAAAAGCACTTGAGGTAAATGGCAGCAATATGATTCTTGTTCACAACCACCCTTCTGGCAATACTAATCCTAGTGAGCAAGATATTAAACTAACCAAAAAATTACATGCTGCCGGTGAATTGTTAGATTTACCTATATTGGATCACATTATCTTTACCGATAGTAGTTTTTATAGTTTTAGCGATAATGGATTATTACCATAATAGTCTTTTTTCTATTGGTGTTGTCTATTTAATTTACTTTTAAAAACTTTACCAGTTTCCTGCTCCTAAATTCTGATCGGCATTATCTACCGGTGGCGAAGGCATGCCCGCCCTAATTGCCGGTGAGGACGGTAGTAAAGCAAAATTACCTGTTGCTGGATCTTCAAACATTGGACTCGCCAATACCGGCTCATCCCCATTAGTTGCATATACAGCCGGGTATAATCCTGTATGGCCAGTGTTTTGCACAAATACATGTACCAGATTATGGCTGATGTGAATATTCTTTTCTGACAATAAGTTGAGACCATTGTCGCCTGGATTATCAAAAGTGGCAATTTGAAAGGCAGCGTTGTCACTGCAAATATTATTGAAAATATGCACCTCCTGCAAGCTGGAAGACTTCATATCGATACCACCAGTTGGGCCTGCCCAATGCGTAGGATTGCCATTGTTGTAGATGGTGTTGTTGTACACATAAATATTTTTCCTGATCTCATCGTGTCCCCAAACACTGAAAAATACTCCGGAGCCCCGGTTATTGTAAAATTGATTGTGGTGGATCTTTACATTTTCCAGGCTGGAATTCTCACCTTCAGCGGCTACGGCCATGCCCCATTCGCAATTGTAAACTTTATTGTGATGAAACTCTACATCATGCAATTTGCCAAACCAGCTGTCCACATAAAGCCCCTGCCGTTTATTTTCATAGCATTCATTGTGATGAATAGTGCCAAAAGCACTCACTTCCTTGCAATCAATGCCTTCCTTAATGCAATGGTGTACTTTATTATAGGCTACTTCAAAATGAGTGGCTCCGGCAGTGGTCAATGCTTCGTGGGGCGCTTCTCCACGCAATTTTACCTCAGGCGGCCGCAATTCCTGATCGTTCGCTCCCTGTATGTCGCAATTCAGCACTTTACTGCTATCGGCATACCATAAGGCTATACCCGAACTGTAAGAGCCGTCGGTTTTACAGTTGGTGATTTCAATATGATGTGTGGATTCATCCCTCACCATGATGCCTACACCTCGGCTGTCTTTAACTGTGATTCCTTGCAGGCGAATATGATGTACACCTTCAAAATGGAAAGCTCCATAATCGTGCATCCGGTTTTGCGGTTGATTGTTTGGTGTGGTGTCAAAATCATAGGAATTGAATACCGGGTTTTCGTCTTGATAGGCCATAAAGGTAATCCATGCATTTGATTTACCGGATCTAGTAAAGCTGATCATTTGGCTCAATTGATAATCGCCCCCGCGGATGAAAACCGTATCACCCTTTTCAGCAAGTTCAATTGCTTTTTGCAGGGTAGCCAGTGGCTGTTCCTTGCTTCCTGCCTGCTGGTCATTGCCATTAGGGGCCACGAAAATTTGATGCTCGTTTGCCTGCTGAGTTTCTTCATTATTACTACAGGATAATACTGCCAGTAAAAAAATTGACATTACAATCAGTTTTAGCTTCATAATTCAGTGCATAGTTTATTGTAATTTTTTACAATTTGCTCAATATCCTTTTTTCTCAATTCACGGCTTTCGACCTGTTCTGCTACATCCGGACAATCAGATAAATAATCTCCAATATCTTTTTTGAATGAAAAACCATGGACTCTTTTCATTTCTCCATCACCTTTTTGCAAGTAATAATAACTTTGAATATTTACCGTCATACCTCCTGACTGACCTGGGGCACCACTAAAATTAGGGCTTGTATAATAATATTGGAAAAGTTTCAGGTGTCCGCTTTTTAATAAGTTCATAAAATAATTATTTCTCGATAATAGCTTTATTTTTTCTCCTCCAAATCTGAATGTTATTTGTTCCGCCTGGCTTGGTTTTAATTTATGTTTCTTTTTATTATCAGCTAAATATTTGATTTTATTTTGCAGTTTTACAAAATTGATATCACCATTCATGAAATAAACAGGAATAAGCAAAGTAGCATTGATAGTATCTGTTTTAGTGATAATTTGGCCTTTCACTTCTATAGCAGCATACAAACTAGAAGTACAAATATTTAAAATTAGAATAATAAATAAGTTTTTCATGTCTTAACGTTTTGATGATTAATCAAATATAATGAGAAATCTTATTTAGGCATAGAAGATTTTAAACTTGTCTTCTTTATATAATCGTTATGGTTGTTTCTAAGCTAAAATTTTGGATTTGGTTTCAATTTTGAGTTATTTTTTCCTTTTTTTGCCAATTTAAGGTATTGTGATAGGTTTTAATACTCGATGATTGAGCTGCTATGCAGATAAATTTGATAAATTGCTCATTGTAGAAAACTGTTATTTATTGCACTTATTTGAAGTAGTGAAAACTTTACTGCTCCACAGTAGCAAAATGATTATCGAGTAGTTTTTCTAACAAAGAATCAATTACGAAAGCGGTAGTTGGCCAATAATGTGTTTGATGAAAAACAATTTTCCCACCGGGTGCAATTACCACATTTGCTGGCAAAATATCAGCCTTGAATTGTCTTATAGCTTTGGCGCCACTGCCAAAAACTTGATATTTCATTTCAGTGTTTTTGATAAAAAACCGTAAATATTTAGGCCGCTCCTGAGCAATAGAAATAAATTGCACCCTGTCATCCTCCTCATATTTTTCGCGTAATTTATTAAGTTTTTCTATTGCTGATTGATTTATCAAGTAACGAATCGACCAAAAGTAAAGCACTGTGATTTTATTTTGGTGGAAATCAAGCGTTACTTTTGTGTTATTCAAGTTTCTCGCTTTTATATTATCAGCAAATGTATTAATTAATACATTGTCACTATATACATTGTTGAAATCGCTATTAATTTTAGGAAAATTGAAAAAATCACTATCAAAATTAACCTTTTTTACATTAGTGGCAGTATAGACAACTTCTTCAAATATTTCATCCTGCATTTTATACAGTAAGGCAATACCATTCAGGTCTCCGTATTGAAAATATTGATGCTTTAATACATCAGTGTATAAGATCTCAATTTTACTATCATTCAACTTGCCTCGAGCTCTTTTGCATGGATACCCCAATATTTCTATTTGTGCAGTATTGTCCAAATGCTGTATGTCATAATTTGCCTTAACTAATGGGTAAACTGTTTTTGAATTTCTTATTGTTGAATTAGTGCTAGAAATATTATGCCCACCCGTGCTAAAGTTATTAACAGACCCACCCACTATTGCAGGATCATATGTATTTATAATGCCTACATCTATAATTTTTTCCAAAAGCTCAGCAATGTAAACATTTTCTTCTTTTTTATAATATAAATTTAGTTTTGTTGAAGCTCCGTGACTGAAAAAATTTTCTATTTTTGCATACTGTCTATCCACAGAAAGTATTATTTTATCTGGTAAAACTTCATTTGCATCAACAAGAGGATGATTTTTAGTATAAGAAACTTTGTATTCTACGCTTATGCCTGCAATTGCAATCGAAGAGTGTAATAAAATCATTAAAATAATGAGGATGTATCGCATAACTATTATATTAATATTGAATATAAAATATTAATCTTTTAAAATAAGATTCAAGATATTGATTTTGATAAAACACTTTATTGGTGCTTCTTCTTTTGCATCCACTAAACCGTTCTCTTTTGCACATAAAACTTTATATTCTACCTGTATTCCAGCAACGGCTATAGAAGTAGTGTTGATAGTAATAAAGAAAAGAATAAATAAACATCCATATGGTTTAAATATTATTCTAAAATACTGTTGTAAACGAGTATTTTAATTACTTTGTTTCAAAAAAATTACTTTGTTTCAAAAATTA
>CAZQEZ010000161.1:0-8864 GCA_964592475.1 uncultured Roseivirgaceae bacterium | reverse complement strand
TCTGGTATTCAGCGTTTTACATCCGGAAATCCGATTATACAAAATTATGACGCCTATAATGGTTTAGTTACAAACTTTCTGAGTCCATTCACACCTCTTCCTGATGTAGATGCAGCAACTATAGTAGATGGCGTAGACTCATTGAGCTTATTTAAAGCAGCTTTAGAGTTTTTAGAATTGGATAGCTTGTCTAATGTGACTTATTTATATGTGGCTAATGATGATTTTGCTGCTGCTTATGATGAGGCTGGCATCACTGCTGATCCTGCTAATTTAGAAGATGCAGACATAGATGTATTGGAAGAAATTGTGAATAGTCATATAATTACGACATTATTTTTCTCTAATGCATTGGCTGATGGGGTTGAATTTACCGATAGAAATGGTGAACCTGTGTCAATTGGTACTTTAAATGCAGCTGGTGAGTCAGCCTTTGGTATTATAATTAATGATGAAGGTGACATAAAAACAATTGGGTTTTCATCTAATATAGATGTATTGGCAAACAATGGTATCATTCATGTAATTAATGATATTATTTTACAATAATTAATTTATATTATTTAATTTTTTAGCCGGATTAAGAAACATTTAGTTGCTTAATCCGGTTTTTGTTTAGTTGATATTTTTAAAATCATAGTATATGTGGAGGTTTTGTTTATTGATTTTAATATGTGGGTATTCTATTACATCAGTAGCGCAAGAGCACTATTGTGCCACAGAAGCTACACCTGAACAGTTAATTTACATGGATTCAATTCATTCATTAGCGGTCAAATCATCGAGAAGAATGAATTCTCCGGTAAGTGTACCGCTACAATTTCATATACTCAGGCGCTCAGATGGAACAGGTGGATTAGACCCCAATAGAATAGCTAGTTTAATAACCGAGGTTAATTTGGTTTATCAGGGTGCCGGCATTAGCTTTTTTCAGCCCAGGCCTACAAATTTTATTGATAATGACCAATGGTTCAATTTTGATAGCTCAGAAGAAGCGGCGTTGGCTTCTAGCAGAGACGTGCCTAATGTAATAAATATTTATATTCCAGGTACAGTGCGGAGCGGATCTTCTAATGTTTGCGGTTATGCTTATTTTCCACCAAGTCCCGATAGATTATTTGTTGCTTTAGGATGTGCAGATTCAGAATTCAGTACAACTGCTCATGAGATTGGTCATTACTTTGACCTTTTTCATACACATGGGAAAACAAACACTGGTACTACGGATGAACTAGTTCAAAGGATAAATTGCGATATTTTGGGTGATAATTTATGCGATACTGAAGCAGATCCGAATTTGTCAGGACGTGTATCGGGTTGTACTTACACCGGCAATGTAACTGATGCCAACGGTGATCAATTTAAGCCAAATGTGAGAAATATCATGTCTTATGCTCCTCGAAATTGCAGAAATTTGTTTACTAACGGACAACTTGGTCGTATGAGAGATGCACTTGATTTTGCCAGATCAAATCTAAACGTCATATTTCCAAACTTTAATGCCAGATTTTCCTCTGATATCAGATCAGGTTGTGCACCACTCAAAGTAAATTTTTTCGATGAATCTGCAGGTTCTACAGACAGAGAATGGGAATTTTCAAATGGCAATGGAGAAGTAATTACATCCTCTATTGAAAACCCTCAAATAACCTTTCAGAGTTCTGGTGATTATGATGTGAGACTGATAGTTAAAAATAACAATGGGGAAGAAAAAGAGACTTTTAGAAAAGGTTATCTGATCGTTAACGATTTATATGAGAAAGTTCAACAGGATACCATTTTTAATAAAGTAAATGATCTTACATTACCGGTAAATTGGAGAATAATAAACTATGATCAATTAGAATCTTTTGTAATAACTGATGCTTCTGCTGATGACACTGGAGGCTCACTGTCACTTCAAAATTTTTCATATGAACCCCAGGTTTTACCAGCAGTAGATGATGTTGAATTAAGTAATTATAACTTTGAGGAAGTAAAATCTTTTCGATTTGAGTTTGAATATGCTTATACTTACAGGGCTGGTAATGTTACTGGTGGTATTTTTCCCACTTATGATTCTTTAGCAGTAGGATATAAAGTTAATTGTGATGATGATTTTAAACAAATGCTAAAATTAGGAGGAGATCAACTCAAAACCTCACCGGCTACTAACCAGTCTTTTGTACCTCAACCGAATGAATGGAAAACTTTGTCGGTTGAAATTAATAAAGAAGATCTATTGTCATCAGTTAATGTGGTTAGACCTGTAATAAGAAATATTAATAGGAATGGCAATAATTTGTATTTAGATAATTTTCAGCTGATTCCAGATTTTTCAGTAGATTCTTTACAGTTTTTCAGACTTGCAGGACAAAATGACAAATCAATTTCTTTCAGATGGCAGAATCCGGCTATTAATGAGACAGGAGTAAAAATAGAAAGAAGCATTAATGGAGAAAATTTCACGATAATAGCTGAACTGCCTAAAAATGCAAATATGTATACTGATGAAAATATTCCTGAAGATACCGAAATTATTTATTATAGAGCTGCTAATTTTAATTCCCAAGCTGTTTCAGGCTATACGCCAATATTAATTGTAACTAAAACCATAACTTCTTTAAGTTTTGAAAAAAATAATAACGATGACTTAATACTATATCCAAATCCTACTGATAGAAAATTTGTTAACTTATCTGGAGATTTAGTTGCAACAAAAAGTATTCAAACATTTAAAATTTATTCTTCCATAGATAAATTGTTAAATATATTTGAAAGCAATGATGTGGTTTATTACAATAATACTGTAGAAATTCCATTACAAGGAATGAAAAAAGGTTTATATATATTACAGATATCAGGTTCTAATATTAATAGTAAGTTTAAATTGTTAATTGAATAATTTTAAAAAGAGATTTTATGAATATCAAAACTATATTTAAATCAGTAATATTTTGCTCAATTCTTCTACTAGCAAGAGATATTGTAAACGCGCAAGGAAATAAGGTAGGAATATCAGGAAACAACCTTAACGTTAGGCTTTTTCCAAATTCAGGATTAGAGCATCCAGATGCTGAAGGATCCCCATTTTTAGATGGTAAATTCCAAGAAGCTAAAATTAATGATGACACCCGCACTTATAACGTAAGATACAATGTTTATCTTGATCAAATGGAATTACAAATTGATGGTCAGGACAGGATTTTAAAGCCAGACGATCAAATGATTAGAATTGAGTATCTTAGCAAAGATAAAGTCTATGAAACTGTTAATTTAAAGGACAAAGGCAGTAAATATGCCGAATTGATGTGGGAAGAAGGTGGTAATAAGCTCTTTAAAGTTTATAGAATTATCTTTACACCAGGTTCTCCCGGTAATGGTTATACTCCTTCTACATCCGCAAAATATTCAGATGTAAAAGAATCTTTATATTTTTTACAAGACGGCAATAATACAGCGGTAGAAATTCCATTGGGAAAGAATAAGCGCTTTAAAGCTTTATTTAACTCAAGTATAAAGAAAAAAGCAAAATCAGATGGTTTAGATATTAAAAATGATGCAGACCTGGTTAAATTATTAGAAAAATATTATCAGTGATAATAACTTTTTGATTTCAATAATAAAAAAGGTGCTATATATTTTGTGGCACCTTTTTTATTTTTTATTTACTACTTATTAACCTAAATAAATATAGAAATCTTTCATTATTATGTTATAATTAAACTAATTATACCCATTTTATCCCCCAAATTACGGTAATTTGAATTGAAGAAGAGGTTTTCCCCAAATTGGGGGAATTTTTAAATTCACCACTAAGAGATAAAAAATACAAAAATAGCAAAGAAACTATCGAAGGATTGATAAATATTATAATGTGAATGTTTCATTCTATTTTAATCAAAGCAGTATAAAAAAAGTCTTACTATTAATTTTTAACTTCCTTCTTCACCTGAGATACTTCCCTCTTTGTTTGGCCATTTGTTTTTTAAAAATAATTTAAAATTTATTTAAAATGCTACTTCAGGTCACCTGAGCAATGAAATAATTATTTAAATGGATTTTAATATTGGGGAAGCTCCGGATTTCTTCTTTTTCAATGTCCTTAATGTCCTTAATGTCCTTAATTTCAAGTTGCAATATTCAAGTTTTAGGTTCACAATCAGGGTTTGATTTTCAGATTTTTGTCTCTCCCTTCTTCCTTACGTAATATTTAATATCATTACCCTCAGGTTATGTCTGATATTCTATCTATATTTATGCACTATTTTGCCTATTGTTTACTTTAAAGAGATTGCTGATCAAATGCTTAATTTATGAAAAAGTTTTCCATAATTGCCATTTTAATTATAATTGCTTCATTATCAATTATTTGCCTGTTAAATATTGATGAGGCAACAATTGGCAACTCCATTTCATACACCCCTGCAGAGCTACATGAGCAACGCGTGGCAGCCAAAAGGGAAATGCTGGCCAAAGGAATATATAAAGCAGATTCACCGGATGAATTTGCTAAATTACATTTTCATATACGCACCAGGGAAGGTGAAGATGGCCCACGATATGATCAGAACTACGTACTAAATGAATTGAAAAAAGCAAAAAATAGAGCAGCTCGCTTCAGAATGCAAAGTCCATCTTACGTAAGTGAATGGACCAATAGAGGCCCCAGCAATGTACCTGGTAGAACGCGAGGATTGCTCGTGCACCCCGAAGATCCCATAAATACCTGGTTTGCCGGCTCAGTAGGGGGGGGCGTATGGAAAACCACCAATAGGGGTCAATCCTGGACCAATCTAACTCCGGAAATATCCAACCTTGCTACCACTGCATTAGCCATGTCTCCTGCCAATCCTGATGTTATCTATGCAGGTACCGGTGAGGGTTTCTTCTCAGTCACATTTATTAATGGAAGTGGAATATATAAAACTATTGATGGCGGATTGACCTGGAGTCAATTAGCCAGTACGGCCAATAATGCCGATTTTAAAAATGTAAATAGAATAATAGTAGACCCTGCCAATCCAGAGCTATTAGTTGCCTGCACTAATACCGGATTTTACAACTCTCCACGTGCTTCGGCTATTATGCGCTCTACTAACGGAGGCCAATCCTGGACTAAAGTTTACAGCAACAGTTTTCCCAAGATACAGCAATTGGTTTTCACACCGGGCGATTTTAATATACAATATGCTGCACTCGACGGTTTCGGAGTTTTAAAATCTACAGACGCCGGCATCACATGGCAAGATGCTAGTATTGGCCTTAATATAGGCGGTAGAATAGAAATTGCAGTGGCACCTTCAAAGCCTAATCGTTTATATGCTTCAGCAGAAGGTGGCTTATACCCAGCTGAGTTGTATGTTTCTGATGATGCTGCCGATTCTTGGAACATCGTGTTGCAAGAAGATGGCAGTGCCGAGCAAGCATACCTGGGAGGTCAAGGCTGGTACGACAATACCATAGCAGTAAACCCCTATGATCACGATCAGGTTTATTTTGGCGGTGTTAACCTGTGGCTGGCTACTATGAAGCAAGGTGCTTCTACTGTAACAGAAGTTACCGATGTCACCGAAACTTATGAATCCAATGATTTTATCGATTTTCAGGCTTTTAATGCAACCTATTACAACGGCCGATTGGAGGTAGGGCCAATCAAAAGTAGCCGCTGGAGCAATGTGGAGATACGTTTTGGAAATGGGCTTTCGCAAAAAGCTCACCGATTCACAGTGCCTATTGATGGTGGAACTAATGGAGATGATGGCGCCGGAATCCCGGATTCAGAATATATCTATGAAGATTATGTAGATGTACCTTTTCAAATTTGGGATACGAATCAAAATCGTCAGTTGATGGTATCTTTCCGCGATCAGGAGCGCGATGGCACCTTTGATCTGGAGCAGGAATCGGAAGCCGATGGTACCGTTGCTCGTGAATACATTTTTATTCATGATATCACGTATGCATCATCTCCTGATGGACGCGTTGGCCAAAATGGCGGACACGTAAATGAGCGAATGTATTTTATGTGGCCACGATTAGCAGCAGGTTCTATCTGGGATCCGGCTGCTGTTCCCGGTGCTACTATTAAAATATTTGTAAGTGAATTTACTACCCGATTAGCCAGTACGGAAGATGTTTCTGATGCTTACGGACAATTTTCAGGTCAAAACAGATTTTTTCAAACTACTGGTAGTGAATTACAGGAAGGGTTACATCCCGATCATCACAATTTGATTATGGTGAAAACCAACGATACCAATCAGGAATTCTTTATTTTGAATGCCAATGACGGAGGTGTTTATTTTTCAAATTCAGGGACTAAACCTGGAGTTAATGAAGGAGATTGGACCTTTGCAGGTAATGGTTATGGTACCAGTCAATTTTATGGAGCGGCTAAAAAGCGTGGTTTCGATGAATATATAGGCGGCATGCAAGACAATGGCACCTGGCGTTCGCCTTCTAACCTGGTTGCGGCAGAAGAAACCCGCTACATAATGCAGATTGGAGGGGATGGGTTTGAAGCCATTTGGCATTATGAAGACCCACGGAAAATAATTGGTAGCTGGCAGTTCAACAATTTCATGAAATCAGTGGATGGAGGAGAAACATGGTCAACGGCTACCAATGGCTTAACAGATATCAATTCGGATGGAGGAATATTTATTTCCAATTTGGCGGGCAGTACTACAGACCCGGATGTTATCTACACGCTCGGTAGTAGCGGCGTATGGAAATCAAACGATTTTGGCTCCAATTGGCAGCTAACTGCAATCAATAACGATTGGAGTTACACTACCAACAATCCGGACATTAAAGTTTCATTGGCAAACGATCAAGTGATCTGGGCAGGTTTTGGCATGGGCAGTAACAATAAGATTCATTTATCTACTGATGGAGGAGCTACTTTTACACCGGTCAAAAATTATTCTCAAACGATGGGTAACCTAACGGGCTTGGCTACACACCCTTACAACGAAGGTACCGCTTATGCCCTGTTTTCTTTTGCCAAATCTCCCAAGATTCTACAAACTACTGATTATGGCCAGACCTGGACGGACATTAGTGGTTTTGCCAATACTGATGTCAGTACACGCGGTTTCCCGGATGTAGCAGTTCATAGTTTGCTGGTTATGCCACACGATCCTAATATTCTTTGGGTGGGCACGGAGATTGGATTGCTGGAATCTACAGATAATGGGGCATCCTGGAATTGGCTGCCCAATAGTGTACCTGCTACCGCCATTTGGAATATGCATATGACAGACGATCAGGTGGTAATGGCTACCCATGGTCGTGGAATCTGGACTGCTACAATACCCCAAACGCCCAGGCAAATTGAAACACCTCAAATACTTGCCAGTGGTGTTTCTTTTGATAGCTCATTAATTATTAAAGCAGATCTTAAGGAGGTTTATGATAGTACCAAAGTATTTATTAACCAACAATTGATTGATATTATACCTCGAGTTGAAATAGGCACTGTGTTAATATCGGTATCCAATTTACAAGAGGGCATCAAAAATATTGAATTAATAGCTTATGAAGGGGGCAATCCTTTTAAATCGGCAGAAGAACAAGTCTATTATTTTGAACCTAACGCGCCTATTCAATTTTATGAAAATAATTTTGATGACAACGTAAATGACTTTGCCGGTATAGGCTATCAAATTGAGCAGCCGAGTGGTTTTTCTACTGCTGCCATCCATACTAGGCGACCATACGCCGTACAACAAGATATTATCTACACTCTGCGCTATCCTATTATAATAGATGGTATTAAAAATAAAATATTGTACAATGAAATTGCCCTGGTAGAACCAGGAGCTTTGGATGCAGCATTCGGAACAGCTGAATTCAATGACTATGCGATTGTAGAGGCTTCCAATAATGGCTATGAATGGTCGCAATTGGGAGAAGGATATGATGCTAATCTATTTTCGGATTGGACAGTTGCTTACGTAGATGAAAGTCAAGTTTCAGAAAGTCTTTTTAAAACCCGGGAATATACCTTAAAAAATTTATTTCCTGCCGGAGATACTGTATTTCTAAGATTTAGGCTGAGTAGCAATGCTACTGGCGTAGGTTGGGGCTGGGCTATTGATGACTTGCTCGTTCAGGATCCGGTACTTAGTATTGAGGCTAAAAAGAAACAGGAAAACCTGCCTTTAAAAATATACCCCAATCCGGTGGAGACAGTTACTCATGTGCAATATCTACTAGGTAAATCAAGCATGGTCAACTACAGAATCATTGACAACCAAGCTCGTATTGTAAAGGAGCAGATTATTGGTATGCAACCTCCCGGTAATCGTCAAATTGAAATAAATACTTCAGGTTTAAGTACCGGCACCTATTATTTTATACTGTATACCAATGCAGGATTTAAAGCGGTCAAGTTTTTGAAATAATTGTTTAAAATCTAAAGTAAAAACAAAAAATACAGAAAATCCTGATTGTTGTAGTGCATGACTGAATAAGGCCGGCAGAAAGTCGATTTAATTTTTTGAGGCTGAATAAAATTACTAACATAATAGTAAGTCTATAACCGGTTCTATGTGAAATTGTGTGATAATTGAATTTTTGCTTATTGTTTGTTATTGTATTATTTTAATTAAAATTATCTATTTTGCCGCTTGTGGTTGCATTTTGCTATAGATTTATCTCCAGGTTTGTTTGTTTACTCTCTGTGAATTCCTCTGTGATTCTCCGTGGTTAGCTTTTCTCTTCGCACCGGCGCTTTAGCAAATAAGTCGCACCAAGCTTCTCCAGGGTTATATTATTACGCCCTTTATGGGCTTTTAGTTAGCTTTGGTATTAGTTATGTTAATTAAAAAAATGCATAATTGATCCAGATAACAATCCCGTAGGGATGGTATGATTAT
>CAZQEZ010000160.1:0-8882 GCA_964592475.1 uncultured Roseivirgaceae bacterium | reverse complement strand
TCAGTAAATAATTAATAGCTTATACCAGTTCAGTTTTTTCCATGAATGATGATATGAAGGTACCTTTAGGATCTAGTTTAGCCCTCACCTCTTGCCATTTTTTCAACATAGGAAAGTTTTTTTGAGTTACATCAATGCGGCCGTACAATCTATTGTTTATTTTTCCCCAATGCGGTATACCTTCATTTTCGAATATTAAATCCTGATACCGCTCCAATATTTCGAAATCGCCAATGGTACGTTGCAACAGAGGCAGATCAATATAAGCAGTAGCCCTGTTGTAAGAAGTAGACATAAATGCTTTCGAAGGCATCACAAAGCGACAAGGTACATGAGAAGATTGATAAAGTTTACCTACTTTACGATTTTCATCTGCTTGCTTAATGATAACTTCAATAATACCTGCTATTAATTTACCATCTACAGGAAATGAAAATTCAGAGCTAATCCCATGTCGCCTTATATTGGGTCCGCTTTGAAACAATGTTTTATGACTTCGCCCGATAAATTCCTTGTCCTTAGTGCCCTTTAAAAAGGTATTGATACTACTAGGGATGGCCTGAGGCCTTATATTTAAATACCAAATAGTGAGCCAGGGAACTAAAGGAATGTTACCTAAGATTTCAGCCCGTAAATTTTTAAATCGTGCATTTATGGAAAGTTTTGGTTTGCCAGGTAGCTTGTCCTGAACCACCACCGAGGCTAAATGCTTACCTTTTACCAAATAAGGGTTTACTCTGAAAGAGACATAATCGTGCTTTCTAACCACATTTTCAATAAAATCGCCACTTGTAAGTTGTTCTTTCAGCTCTTTCCAATCTATCATTTTTCTCGATTCCTTAATCCAAAATTCAGGAACTACATCAAAAGTGATAGCATATATAATGCCCATGGCACCCAAACTAACCACGGCACTGTAAAAAATATCGTCGTCTTGCACAAGCTCTTCACCATGCATTGATTTAAACTTTGCCGGATCTGTAATTCCATCTGTGGGCTCTATTTGCATCAGCTTTCCTTGGTGAGTAACTAAATAAAGCGACTGCACCATATCAGGAAAGGCTGGCATATTAATACCAGTGCCGTGAGTAGCAGTGGATAAAGCACCAGAAGTGGTTTGATAATTTACTGCCCCCATGTTCAATAAAGCGAGCCCGATTTTATCTAATTTTTTATTTAAATCACGAATGGTAATGCCAGCTTCTGTTTTGACAAAATAGCGATCGCCGGTAGAAGTTTTTCTGTATTTTTCTTTCAAATTGGCAGGATCAATTTTCTCTATTTTGTCTAAATGCTTCATGTTCAGAAGATAATCGCGACCTTTAGCCACCTCAGAAAAAGAGTGGCCAGAACCAACAGCTCTAACGCGTAAATCTTTCGTTTCAGCGTCAATTATTATGTCTTTGATATCTTGTACAGTAGTTGGGAAGAAGTATCGAAGAGGAGAAACTTTCACATTTCTGGTGGCATTTTTCCAGGTTTTGCGGGTTTTAGAGATATTTAATAGTCTTTCATTCATAGTTTTAAGTTTTTACAGTTGCAGAAAATCATGTATTTCCTGCTTTTTTTGGTCATAAAATTTTATAGCGTATTCATTAATGGCGGTTAGTTGCTCCTTATCTGTTACATCAATTTTTAAATCTTTATCTCTCAAAATCGCTGGCGCATCCTCACCTTTATAATAAGGATTAATTCTTAAATATTGTCCTTGTGGTAGCATCTCGTTCACATAGTGTTGGGTAGCTACCATATTGGTATCAATTACTAGGTTGATCAGGTAATTTACCCATTTAATTAACCCCCAATTTCCCCTGCCAATTTTATCTTTTGGCACGTGAGAACTTCCAGTACTCCCACAACCCAGTGAAAACAATTTTATGTTGTTGATATCAGCAGCTAGTCCCATCTTTTTATTGGGTAAAATGCTATTGCCAATTTTTGCTTCGTCCTTGCCATTGATGGCAAATGATAAGCCTATCATTGCGGGATCATTGGCATAATTACCGCCTTCTGTATGGTTTTGATAAAGAGGCAGGTTTATCACGGCCGCCGAATTACGTAAGGCAATATCCACCATACTTTCTTCATGATGTTCCGTTATTACAGAATTATAAATTACCACTTTAAATTCCGGAATTTTACCTGATTCAATTACCGGACTAAGATCCAATGCTGCCTGCATAAATGCAGTATCAGAACCATATTGGGCTGCTACATCTTTTAATTTTTTATTCCCAAATTTTTCTTTTAATACTTCTTTCAAATTACTATTGGAATATTTTGGTGCAAACAGGTTTAACGGGTTCCATATACGACGAAACCTGTTCGCAGGCAGTAAATATCCTGCACGATTTAGGTAGATATCCACCATTTCGCTGGTGTCGAGCCCGCATGCCAAGGCAGCTGAAATAATGCCACCGGTAGCGGCACCTACTATTACATCAAATATTTCGTGAGGTTGCTTGCCAGTGTCTTCTTTAATGCAGTTTAGAATGGTGGCCGGAAAAAGGCCACGTGTGCCTCCGCCATCTAATGATAGTATTTTTACTGGTTTGCTCATACATGTCTGATTTTAGGAAGTTATATTTCCAAAGGTGATTACCTCAATTTGTACAAACAAATATATTTAAAATTATAAAATAAGGAAACTATATTAATAATTATTTACTCCCACAACAAAAATGTGTAGAATACTCTACGAGTTAAATTAAAATGCTAATTTTTTATGAATGAAATAAATATGGGCTTGTGAGGCATTCTACATAAATATTTGCACAAGTACGAAATACTTCGTAACATTGTACGAATAAATTCGTATACAAATTAACTATGACTAAAAATATTGATCCAACGGAAACTGAAGTGGCAATTTTAAAAATATTATGGCAACAAGGAAGTGGTACTGTAAGAGAAGTAAATGATCAATTGAATCAACAAAAAGTGACAGGGTATACTACTACACTAAAATTAATGCAGATTATGCATGCCAAAGGTTTGCTACATAGGGATGAAACTAATCGACAGCATGTTTACACGGCTGCCGTAGCTGAAAACAACATTAAACAACGTTTTTTACAAAAGCTTATGAAAAATTTATACCAGGGATCAGCTTCTGCCATGGTGATGCAAATAATTGGAAATACCAAAACCACAAAAGCAGAACTAGAAGAAATTAAAGAATATATAAAAAAAATGGAGGAAGATACTAATGATCAATGATATTGCGGCAACGGTACTGGTAAAAACACTCTTGCATTCACTTTGGCAAGGAGCCATTATTTTATTACTGGTGTTATGCGTTAATTATTTTTTACATAATAAAGCCAAAATAAAATACTGGACTTCTATTGTCGCACTGTATCTGCTTTTAATTATCAATTTAGCTACATTTTATTTTTTGAGCTTTACCCCTGCAGCAAGTGCTGAGTTATATAGTACTGCGAATTATAACTTTATCATTCAATTAATCTATAAAACTGATGCATCTACGGTGAACCTTGCCAATGAGTCTATCTTTTTTAAGCTGATGATTATTTGGTGGTCAGGTATGGCAGCTTTATTAATTTACAGGCTTGTGGGGATTTTCTATCTACGTAAACTCAATAAAGATGCTATGGGCCTACCAAAGGCTGATAAAATCAATTCTCTGCTTCATGATAAAATGGCACAGCTTGGCATGCACAACAGGGTAAAGATTAAAACAAGCGATAAAATTCAAAGTCCATTCACTTTTGGAGTTTGGAAGCCAATAATTATGATGCCTGTGGCCATGCTGGAATGGATGAACACCGAACAATTAGAAATTATTATTTTGCATGAATTAATCCATATTCGCCGATATGACTATTTAATAAATTTGATTAATACCTTTATTGAAATCATCTACTTTTTTAACCCTGCGGTATGGATATTAAGAAAAATAATTGAGCAAGAAAGGGAATATAGTTGTGACTATGAGGTAAATAGGCTAATTAAAAATCCTATTCAATATTCGAAAACACTTTCCCAAATCAATTACAATAATGTCAATAGTGTAATTAGTTTAAACCAAAAGAAAAATTTACTCATGAAAAGAATTCAAGAAATATTGGGACGAAGAAGACCTGAAGTACCTGTAATGCCTATAATGTTAATCATTTTATTGCTTGTGGTTTCATTAAGCGGATATAAAAGTATAGCCTCATCTAGAAGTATTAACCTGATAGAAAGCTTAAACCTTGAAAATTTTCTAAATATGGATGATACTCAGCAAAAAAACATATTACCAGAAAAACCCAAACCGGTTAAAAGACGCCCAAGTAGCAATTTGAAAATGCTGAATTCTATTAAGCCAATGCTTAAAATAACCAATGACGATACTGCAAAATCTACCGACTTTAAAATACGAGTTGATAAAGGGTTCACTATTTCAAGTCACAAGGACAAGGCCTATTATCTAAATGGAGAAGAAATAAATAAAAATAGTCTTAATGATTTAGATCCCGACGATATAAAAAGTATCACCATAAAAGAAGATGATATCATGATCTTTACAAAAGACTTTGAAGAATTATCGGAAGCGGAAAAAAATAAAGAAATGAATACATTATCTATCAGAAAGAAGACTGATAAAGAAATTACTCCTTTATATATACTTGATGGTGAAAAAGTAAGCAATGAAGCTTTAAACACAATAGTACCTGATGATATTAAATCTATAAGTGTATTACGTGATGAAAAAGCAATTGAAGTTTACGGTGATGAAGGCAAAAACGGAGTAATTATTATCAAACTCAAAAAATAATTTGGATTACCTTTATCTCCGATTTCAATAAAATCTAATATATTTAGTTTAAACTACAAATTTTAGTAAAATATTTTATTTAAAATTGTAGGCATTATTCTTTATATTATTTTAATTATTCTATTATTATAATTTAATATTATAAATATTGTATTTTTTTGATAGCTTGCGGTTATAAGTAGTAAATAGCACTTATATTCTTATTTGTATTTTGCTAAAATGTGTATTATCTTCACATGTTTATTTACACAACTTAAAATAAATTTAGAAATGGCTGATAACAATAAGGAAAAACTAAAAGCGCTGCAACTTACTATTGATAAACTAGATAAAACTTACGGCAAAGGCACTGTAATGAAACTCAGTGATGAGAAAATAATAGATGTGCCTTCAATACCTACTGGTTCATTAGCTTTAGACATCGCTTTAGGGGTTGGGGGTATTCCTCGTGGCAGAGTTATTGAAATTTATGGCCCTGAATCTTCTGGTAAAACAACTTTAGCCATGCATTGCATTGCTGAAGCTCAAAAAGCAGGTGGCCTAGCCGCAATTGTTGATGCTGAGCACGCTTTTGACAAATCTTATGCCGCCAAACTTGGTATAGATACAGAAAACCTATTGATATCGCAACCTGATAATGGTGAACAAGCACTGGAAATAGCCGAGCATCTAATTCGTTCCGGAGCAATCGACATTATCGTGATAGACTCGGTAGCAGCCTTGGTACCCAAGGGAGAACTGGAGGGTGAAATGGGTGACAGTAAAATGGGATTGCAAGCCAGATTGATGTCTCAAGCGTTGAGAAAATTAACCGGTACCATTAATAAAACCGGCTGTTCATGTATATTCATAAATCAGCTTCGCGAGAAAATCGGCGTGATGTTTGGTAACCCGGAGACAACTACTGGTGGTAATGCTTTAAAATTTTATGCATCCGTTAGGCTTGATATTCGCAGAATAGGGCAAATTAAAGAAGCTGCAGATAATATTTTGGGTAATCGAACCAGAGTAAAAGTAGTCAAAAATAAAGTAGCACCGCCATTCAAGGTGGTTGAATTTGACATCATGTACGGCGAAGGCATATCTAAAGTAGGAGAGATAATAGACATTGGCGTAGAATTGGAAATTGTGAAAAAGTCAGGTTCTTGGTTTAGCTATGATGGCAATAAATTGGGCCAGGGTAGAGATGCAGTAAAAAAGCTATTGCTAGATAATCCTGAACTAATGGAAGAGCTGGAAAAGAAAATTAAAGTTACGATAAAAGGAGAAGACCTGGAGAAACCAATAGAAATGAAGAAGTAGAAAATATAATTTGTTGAAATACGAAAAGCAGTGAGTAACTACCCACTGCTTTTTTATGTAATATTTTATTAAAAGTTAACTTAAATAACTCCCTCTAATACATCCTTCATTGGCACACGGATACCATCTTTATACGGTACAATCCATGCATCTTTTACTCCCATTTCACGCAAATACTTTTTAAAAGTATCAGCTTCCCAGTAATCACGGAATCTGCCAAGAGTGATTTTTTGCAACCCGTTTGCATCTTCTCCGGTGAAGTTTGGAGTATTACCAAAGTACTTGCTCAGGTCCTTATTTTTAAATGCACCTATTTGTACTTTAAATACTACGCCACTATTATCCAAATCGGCTGTTTGCATAGATCCAGAGGATTGTGCCAAAGGTTGTTGTACTACCGGCTGGCTGCTTCCACCCCCGTTGGCCAATTTTTCTTCCAGCATTCTAATTTCATCAGTAAGCTCGGCTATTTTAGCATCTTTATCGCTTATCCGAGACTGTAAACTGGAAATCTGGCTCTTTAAACTATTAACTTGCCCACGCAAAGCACTATTTTCTTCAAACATAGCTTTGAATTCTTCCTCACTCATTTTTTTCTTTCGCTTTTTCCACTCTTTCTTTTCTTTTTTAGAAAGCTGGGCATGTACTTCTGAAGTAGTGGCAACTAACAAAAGTAAACAAGTTAATAAAATGATATTTTTCATTTTGTAAATATTTGATTTCTAACACAATTAACAATTCGAAACTACAAAAAATTATTTAATATTACTATTAAAAGTTTTTTTACAGCTCTTTATAAAACGTAATAAATAAGGCGAAATTGAAAGTATTTCTCTAAATTAATCAATTTATAATAATTAATTGAGCTATTCATTACCAGCTACTTAGCCATATAAAAAGAAAATATTAAACCATAAGATACTTCTAAATAATGAAAAAATTTGCTGTGATTTTATGGTAGATGCCTACCAATTTAAAAAATACTATTCAAGATAGAATAACTTTACCCTTTGAATAGCTCAAAGAGGGTTTATCAATTATTTATTAATATTTCCAGTCATTTTCTCCGGCACCACCCATTCATCAAATTGTTCTGCAGTAAGAATACCTGAATCTAAAGCTGCTTCTTTTAGAGTAGTACCTTCCTGGTGCGCTTTTTTCGCTATTTTTGCTGCATTTTCATAACCAATGTGAGGATTAAGTGCAGTTACCAGCATTAATGAATTATTCAAATTTTTATTTATCCCTTCCACATTGGGCTCAATGCCCACCACGCAATTATTATTAAAACTTTCGCAGGCATCACCAATCAACTGAGCAGCCGTGAGTAAATTATAAATCATTACTGGCTTAAATACATTTAGCTCGAAGTGGCCGTTCATACCACCTACAGTTATTGCTGCGTCACAACCTACCACCTGAGCACATACCATGGTAATGGCTTCCGATTGAGTAGGGTTTACCTTCCCCGGCATGATAGAGGAGCCTGGTTCATTTTCAGGTATCTTGATTTCTCCTATTCCGCAACGTGGACCCGAAGACAACATTCTAATATCATTGCCTATTTTCATTAAGCTAACCGCCAATTGTTTTAATGCTCCGGATGTTTCTACCATCGCATCGTGTGCCGCCAGTGATTCAAATTTATTTTCAGCTGTGATAAAAGGATTACCGGTAAGCTCTGCAATTTTTTTTGCCACAGCTACATCATAACCTTGTGGTGCATTTAATCCGGTACCTACTGCAGTACCACCCAATGCCAGCTCCGTTAAGTGTGGCAAAGTGTTTTTCAAAGCTTTTATTCCATGATCTAATTGTGAGACATAGCCGGAAAACTCATGACCCAAAGTTAGCGGAGTAGCATCCATGAAGTGAGTTCGGCCAATTTTTACCACTTTAGCAAATGACTTAGCTTTTTCATCCAAAGTATTACGCAGCAGCGTGACCTTAGGTATAGTATTTTCAACTACTTTTTTGTAGGCAGCGATATGCATTGCTGTTGGAAAAGTGTCATTGGAAGATTGTGATTTATTTACATCGTCATTGGGATGGACCATTTTTTTGTCATCATCAAGCTTCCCACCCATCAATTCGTGAGCGCGGTTGGCCACTACTTCATTTACATTCATATTGGATTGAGTGCCAGAACCAGTCTGAAAAATAACCAAGGGAAATTGGTCATCATGTTTACCCGCCAATATTTCATCACATACCTTTGCAATCACATCAGCTTTCTCTTTAGGTAATACACCCAAATCAAAATTGACCAGGGCAGCAGCTTTTTTCAAAAAGGCAAAAGCCTTAATTATTTCTATGGGCATCTTCATGGTTTCTGAAGCAATATTGAAATTTTGCCTCGACCTTTCGGTTTGTGCTCCCCAATATTTATCAGCAGGTACTTTTACCTCACCCATGGTATCTTTTTCTATTCTAAAATCCATAATGTAGTACTTTTTGAATTTGAGTTAAAGGTTAAAAAATATTTTCGAGTGCAAAGATAACTGCTTATAAAATATACTGCCTGACAAATGTCATTAATAATAAACAATTTTTGGCTGCTAGAATACATAAAAGCAACCTTTCTGAATTATGGCTGGGGATATCTGTGGTAAGCTTTGCCTTGTACATATGGATGGCGATTTCTTTTCGATGTCAGGCTATCGGTAATTTTTTAGCAAAAGCTTCCTTACATTGACTCTTTTCTGAGATGCAGACTTTCTTGCTTTAGTTACCAATTTGGCTGCATAAAGAAAGGCAGTAGTTGCTTAAGAACACAAATTAAAGACGCATTGCCAGG
>CAZQEZ010000159.1:3926-8945 GCA_964592475.1 uncultured Roseivirgaceae bacterium | reverse complement strand
CCGATCTTGGACATGTGTAATATTTCTAGAAATATTACACATGTCCATCACACCTTTATTATCATAAATTCGTTTGAAAACATGTGTTTACTTTTGCTAAAAACTTAAATAAGATGATTAAATTAAACTTCTTACTTGCATTCAGCTTTATTTGCACCTTTGCATTTGCTCAACTACCTAATACCAACCAAAAAGTGGTAAAATATGTGAAATCTGTTATCGGGAAAAAAGTGGATCGTGGCGAATGCTGGGACTTGGCCAATGCGGCACTTACCGCCAGTAATGCCAAATTTGACCGTAGCAGTAAGAAAACTATTTACACCTATGGCAAAAAACTTAATCCTGGCAAAGATGAAATTTTACCAGGAGATATGATCCAGTTTGAAAAAGTTAAACTAAAATACAAAATCGGAAACGCGGAATATCGGGAACAAATGCCGCATCACACAGCAATAATCTACAAAGTTTACGACAAAGGTCATTATCAACTAGCACACCAAAATACCAGCTTTTCAGGCAAAAAAGTAGGGTTAAGCAATCTTAAGTTGGAGAATGTATCGAAAGGGAAAATGTATTTTTATAGACCGCAGCCTACAAAATAATAAATTGGAAAACTTAACTTATTTAACTAAAAAAAATGTATAAGTAAGGGTGATATCCAATCCACCAACAGCCATGGCTTCCACAAAATTCATGCGGCTTTTGCTAAATTTCCCACTTAGCAATTCCGGATTATTGCCAATAACAGGAAAACTATATCCTACACTTAGTAGCACTTGCTGATTATCAATAAGATATCGCATGCCTCCGGCAAAATGTAACGCGTGATCCCTATAAATCTTGAAGTTACTTACATCATCCGGCTCAAGTTGATTTCCAAATTCATCAGTGCTGCCACCCATTTGAAATTCATTACCAGAAGCATAAGAGTAATTAAAAGCCAAAAAGGGTTTAAATTCACTTTCAAATTTCATTATATAAATTCGGGTTCCAAGTCCCAATTTGATTCCACTAAAACCATAACCCAATCCAAAGTTAATATCTACCGAAGGAGAAATGTAACGTGTTAAATGTACGCCTAGCAAGCCATAAGGTGAACCAAATCCTGCATTTAAACCCAGCCCCCAATTTTTTTTCACTCGAGCTTCTTTTAATTCTTTATATCGCGTACGAGTAGATTCATTATCATCAGCAGTTAAATAAGCTTTCAACCTCAAAATAATATCCTCCGCAAAAGCTTCATAACGGCTTACCATGTAAAAACTTTCATTAGCAGAACTAGTCAAAGGAATTATTCCACTGGATACCGCGTTTAATTTACGATTAAACAGGTCATAATGGATAATGTGTTGGGTTTTGGTGCTATAAGAAATATATTGTGGTGGTTTATCACGATAGATATCATACGCGTTTATTGACAATAAATAACCGGCATTATATTTCTTCA
Source organism: uncultured Roseivirgaceae bacterium (assembly GCA_964592475.1). GTDB lineage: Bacteria > Bacteroidota > Bacteroidia > Cytophagales > Cyclobacteriaceae > CAZQEZ01. The sequence continues at coordinate 7,498 of CAZQEZ010000159.1, read as the reverse complement.
TCAGATCGGTAAGATAAGGTTCTTTTATGCTATCACTGGCAGCCAATCCTATAAAATCCTCATCATAATCATTTTTTACATTTAAATATACACTCGATTGATGCACTAAGGCATGATCCGCTGAATCTGCTATTACAAAATCATATTTTTCATGATCTAAATATTTCAGTGTTTGTAGCAGCTTACCACGATACGCATCTACCACACTGTCCACAGTGGTATTATTATAATAAGCCAAATCCTCAAGATAAAAAACATTGGAATAAAACTGAGCTGTATCAAAGCCCACCACCAATATTTTGTTGCTAACCGAATCCGTAGTATTTTCTTGTGCTTTTACGCCAAAAACATTTACGTAAAGCAGTATACCAATGAGTAAATATTTCACTATATTAAAAATTAATTGTTTCTTCAAAATTAAGTATAAATCATTAATGATTTTCTTTTATAGACAATGTTTAGCTAAATATTGTTTATACATCATCTTAATAAAAGGCAATATTATTTTTGCCAGCATTTCAGCCATTAAATCAAATACTCTATTTTTGCAACTTCATTTTTTATTCAAAAAAATATAATTCAAAACATGGCCGATTACAATCATCAGGAAATAGAAGAAAAATGGCAAAAGACTTGGGATGAAAAAAAGATTTATCAAGTAAAAGAGCAGACAAACAAGCCGAAGTATTATGTGCTGGATATGTTTCCTTATCCTTCTGGTGCCGGACTCCATGTAGGACATCCCCTCGGATACATTGCCTCCGATATTGTTTCTCGTTATAAACGAAACAAAGGTTTTAACGTGTTGCATCCAATGGGTTTTGACGCTTTTGGCTTACCGGCAGAGCAATATGCCATTCAAACTGGTCAGCATCCAGCCATTACTACTGCTCAAAATATTAAGCGCTACAAAGAGCAGTTAACTAATATCGGCTTTTGCTTCGATTGGTCAAGAGAAGTAAATACCAGTGATCCAGGCTATTATAGATGGACACAGTGGATTTTTATGCAATTATTTCTCTCCTGGTATGACCAGCAGGAGGAAAAAGCGAAACCGATCTCCGATCTAATATCCATTTTTGAAAAAGATGGAAATAAAAATATTGCTGCTGCTTGCGATGAAGATACACCTTTATTTTCTGCAGAAGATTGGCTTAACTTTTCTGACAAAGAAAAGGAAGAACTGCTATTAAATTATAGACTCACCTACCCTGCCGAAGCAATAGTGAACTGGTGTCCTGAACTTGGTACTGTATTGGCGAATGATGAGGTAAAAGATGGCTATAGCGAACGAGGAGGGCATCCTGTAGAAAGAAAAAAGATGAAGCAGTGGATGATGCGTATTACTGCCTATGCCGATCGCTTACTGAAAAACCTTGATCAATTGGACTGGAGCACTTCCATGAAAGACATGCAAACTAACTGGATTGGCAAATCTTATGGTTGTGAACTTGATTTTAAGGTAGCAAATAAAGATATTATCCTAACTGCTTTTACTACCCGGCCTGATACAACTTTTGGAGTAACCTATTTAGTATTAGCTCCTGAGCACGAATTAGTAAACGAATTAACTACCGAAGAATATAAAAAAGCAGTAAAAGCCTATATAGCCGAAGCCAAAAACCGTTCTGAAAGAGAAAGAATGGCCGATGTAAAATCAGTTTCGGGCGTTTTCACCGGAAGCTACGTGATCAATCCATTTAACCAGGAAAAAGTACCCTTGTGGATAGCAGATTATGTATTAGCCGGTTATGGCACAGGAGTAGTAATGGCGGTTCCTTCATCAGACGATAGAGATTTTCGGTTTGCCAATCACTTTAATTTGCCCATTGTAAGGGTAATAGCCGGAACCGAAGACTTGGATGATCCAACGGAAATTAAGCATGGCAAAATGATAAATTCAGGCTTTTTGAACGGCATGGATTCTACAAATGCCATACAAGCTACTACTGAAAAAGCAGAAAAAGAAGGATTTGGAAAAGCAAAAATCAATTATAAAATGCGTGATGCCGTGTTTAGTAGGCAGCGCTACTGGGGAGAACCTGTGCCAGTATATTTTAAAGATGATTTACCAAAGTTATTACCCGAAAATGAATTACCTCTTGAACTGCCTCCGGTAGACGAATACAAACCAACGGAAACAGGTGAGCCACCGCTGGGTAGAGCCAAAGACTGGAAGTACCAGAATAAGTATGAATACGAACTAACTACCATGCCGGGCTGGGCTGGTAGCAGCTGGTATTTTTTACGATACATGGATGCCCAAAACAATCAACAATTTGTAAGTTCTGAGGCAGTTAAATATTGGAATCAAGTAGATCTTTATATTGGCGGTACTGAACATGCCACCGGCCACTTGCTGTATTCTAGATTTTGGAACTTGTTTTTGTTCGATAGAGGTTTTATTTTTCATGAGGAACCATTTAAAAAATTGGTTAATCAGGGAATGATACAAGGCCGTTCTAATCTTCTTTACAAATTAAAAAATGAGAATAAGTTTGTTTCGGCGGGTTTAAAAAACAACTATGATACTATTGAATTGCATGTAGACGTAAATATTGTAGAAAATGATGTATTGGATATTGAAGCATTTAAAAAATGGATGCCGGAATATAAAGATGCAACCTTTGAATTGGAAAACGGCAAACTAGTATGTGGATACATGGTAGAAAAAATGTCTAAACGCTGGTACAATGTGGTAAACCCTGACGATGTAATAGAAAAATACGGAGCCGATACATTGCGAATGTATGAAATGTTTTTAGGACCCATAGAGGATTCAAAACCATGGAATACCCATGGTATTGATGGCGTTGCCAAATTTCTACGACGTTTATGGGGATTGTTTTTTAATGGCGATAATTTTAACGTATCAGACGCGAAACCTGAAAAAGCCGAGCTTAAGCTTCTGCATAAAACAATAAAAAAGATTGCAGAAGATATTGAATCGCTGTCTTTCAATACATCAGTAAGCGAATTCATGATTTGTGTTAATGGGCTGGTCTCGATGAAATGTAACAAAAAATCGATTTTAGAGCCACTGCTGATTATTTTGTCACCTTTTGCCCCGCACATCACCGAAGAGTTGTGGCACAGATCAGGTCATCAAAATAGCATTATTAATGCTCCTTTTCCTGATTTTAAAGAAGAATATATTAAAGAAGATGCATTTGAATATCCAATTTCAGTAAACGGAAAAGTACGTGACAAAATGAGTTTTCCAGTTGATATGAATAAAAGTGAAATTGAAAAGCACGTTTTGGCTAATGAGAAAATACAAAAATGGCTAGCAGGGAAACCACCTAAAAAAATGATCGTGGTGCCGCAAAGAATTGTAAACGTGGTAGTATAAGAGTATTTTTGCAAAAATAATTTACCAGCGCTGATGCAATTAAGCAAAACATTTTGACTAGATTTAATGCATTTTTACAAACTAATGAATGAATGCCTGGGTGGTGAAATTGGTAGACACGCACGTTTCAGGGGCGTGTGGCAGCAATGCCATGTGGGTTCGACTCCCACCCCAGGCACCATTTTTTACTTTCTATTCTTACCTTTATAAAAATAAGATC
>CAZQEZ010000159.1:0-3826 GCA_964592475.1 uncultured Roseivirgaceae bacterium | reverse complement strand
GCGATTTATAAAAACAATTTCATTTCACAAAACCCTTTCTAAATAATTAAATCAAACCAAACTTTTTTTATTATGAAGCTTTTAGATTTTTTTACTCCGAAACAAAAAGAACCTGAATTCAGGAAAAAACACGATAAATATGATCGTGGTATGGATACGGAGTCGCAAGGCGGTGTTTGGATTACGGCTAATCCAAACAAATTTACCGTTTCTAATACTCACGATGAAGTAGATTTTGATAAATTGAAAGGGATAAAATAAATCAGCTAGTTAATTTATTTCTTTTTTCGTTCAGCAAGATTAAGTGGCTTGCGTATACTTTTTTCAATCAGAAGGGTCATTAATCTATCTTCCTCTAAAGTCATTTGTAATTCCTTTTTCACTTTTTGTTCTTCAAAATAAAGGATTGCGAGTAACACAAAATAAGAAACAATAGGAAATATTAATCCAATTAAAAACCAACGCCAGAAACTTTTGCCATAAGCACTAGCAAAATAGCCCAACACTGTGGGAATAGATAGAAAAAATGCAAGTATTAATATTGCTACGTCAATCAGCATAAAATTTTCCGGTAAAACCATAGCTACTATTTTTTATATAGTAATGTTTAAAATTTCGCTTTCAATAAATTACTCGACTTTTAAAACTTTCTTGCATAATTTGAACACAAAAATAAAAAGTACTATTTGGCAGTTGATTAGCAATTGTTCAACTTTGCTAAATAAACTATTGACTTTGCAAAAAAATCGCTTTATTCAAGGAAGGCGATTTTTTGTATTTTAATATGCTATCTATTTTATTTCAAGATTCTGATTATGTCGCCATTAATAAACCAGCAGGAATGTTGGTGCATCGCACATCCATAGCTCGAGATGCTACCCAATTTGCTTTACAATTATTAAGAGATCAAATTGATCAACACGTTTATCCCGTGCACAGAATAGATAGAAAAACCAGTGGAGTATTGCTCTTCGCTTTAAATGAACAAGCTTTGAAAAAAATGCAAGCCCAATGGCAAAATCAAAAGGTAAAAAAATATTATCTTGCAATAGTAAGAGGTAAAGTAGAAAGCGGTGGCTGTATAGATTACGAAATAACAAATGATAAAGGTAAAAAACAAAGTGCGCTCACAAAATTTGATATAATTACAACGGCAGAAATTAGTAAAAGTGCTAATCAGGATACCACATCTTGTTATTCATTTTTGCTAGCTGAACCTATTACAGGCAGAATGCACCAAATACGCAAACACTTTAAACATTTGAGGCACCCAATTATTGGCGACAGACCTTATGGTTGTAATAAGCAAAATCGCCTCTTTAAAAATAAATGGCAAATCAATACTATGATGCTTCATGCTTATCAACTTACTTTTCAACATCCTGATTCCCGCAATACAATTACCATTACCGCACCCCCTCCATTCGACTTCATGAAAGTGTTAGCAATAATGGATTGGGAGCTTCCGGAAAACATTTCATTATAGATAATTGTATATTTGTTCAGTATAAATTTTTAAAAAGGAATAGCAATGAAAGAAAGCTCATTATTTATTTTTTTTATTTTATTTTTTGGTTGTTCCAAGCAAGCTGAAATTAAAAATTTTGATAGCACTACATGGAAAAATGACAAAAACGGATGTCAGCAAGAGAGAATAAAAATAATACCTCGACTGCAAGAAGTACGATATCAATTGAACGGAATGAAAGAGTCTCGAATCAAAAATATTTTGGGCAAACCTGACAAAACCGAACTATACGAAAGAGGTCAGCGCTTTTTTATTTACGACATCACACCCGATCCCACCTGCGAAGAAAACTATCAAGGAAAAGAAATTGATTTAATTTTACGACTCAATGCTTTAGGCATAGTAAGCGAAGCCAACATACAAGCATATCAGGAAATGAAGGTTAATCAATAAAACCTAAAGATGCTGCTCCGATAATTCCTGCATCATTACCCAAGCTTGCTTTCTGAATATTAATATCTTTCAAATAATAAGATGTCAAGTATTCTTCTAAAGAATTATGCATCGATTTTACTAAATTGTCATAATTATCGGCTACTCCACCACCTATAACTACAGTTTTGATGTCCAAAATCCTTATGATGGATACTAGTGCTTCACCTAGTATCGTTCCTACTTCAGAAAATACTTTGATAGCGAGCTCATCACCATTTTCAGCAGCATTCTCCAGGTTTTTTGATGTAAGCGGAAACTTGTCAGTCAAAATAGTTGCTCCTGTATATCTACTTAACTCGTTGTAAGTAAGATTTACAAGTCCTTTTTTTCCTATTTTTTGCTCAATAGTAGTCCCATAGGAAGAAACAATATGGCCTACTTCCATGGAGTTTCCATCACCGCCTTTAAATATTTGCCTATCGATAATAGCAGCCCCTCCAATACCAGTACCCAATGTTATAAATATAAAGTTGTCGGGTAAATGCGCGGGAGAGAAGTACAATTCTCCTAAAGCAGCAGCATTGGCATCATTTTCCAAATGAAAAATTTTATCCGGAAACTTTTCTTGCAAAGAATCCATGAGGTGCAATCCATTTAATTGTGATACATTCGGCGTTTCCAATATTACTCTTCTATCTTTGGTCAATGTACCCGGAATGCCTAAGCCTATTTTTTCTACTTTACAACTTTCTTCAATTTGTTTTCTTATAAGTTCCAGCAAGCTCGGTAAAAAATCGCTACCCTTACCTAAATTTGCTGTTTTAAACTTTTTCTTTTTACTTATTTTTCCATCGGTACCCACACAGCCAAATTTAACATTAGTACCTCCCACATCAACACCTAAAAACTTTTCCATAAGTAAACTCAAAATAATAAATAAATTACAATATAAAATAAAACTCAAAAGTAGGCTGCTTCACCTTAATATCAAAAAGTAAGCCTATTCATCTTGTATGTTTTAAAATACTTCTTTATCAAAATCCATAATCTATCTTTACAAGTATAATCCTGCCTAATAATAAAAAATATAAATATTATATCAATACTTGCTATTTATTTTATATTATTTTAATTAAATTTGAAACTACTGCAAATTACTTAAATAACGAATTATTTTTATCGTTTACCATAAATATTTTTTCTTATGGTAAAACAAAAGCTATTTAGATCGATTATAAATTTCAACCAATAATTAATTATTTAAATCACCTTACCTATCCATAAAATACTTTTTTAACTTTTAAACCTAACACGATGGATGCTTATAAAAATGAGGCATGGAAGGAAATAAGCTTCGAAACAGCCCTTGCACACCCAAAATATGAAGTTTCTAATAGAGGGCGAATTAAAAGTTTTGCTAACGACAAAAATAGTGGTAAAATTATTAAAGGTTCTGATGTTAATGGCTATCGATCAATAATGGTCAGATTTAAAGGTGGCTTAGTTCAAAGCTATTACGTACATCGTTTGGTAGCTCAGTATTTTTTATCCAAAGATCATAGCGACCAATATTATGTAATTCATCTTGATTATGATAAGAAAAACAACGATTGCTACAATTTGAAATGGGTTACGGAAAAAGAATTAATTGATCATAACAACATCAATCCAGCTGTTTTGCGGAAACGCAGTACCGGTTACAAATTAAATGAATCGAAAGTGAAAGCCATAAAAAGATTGCTCGATGGCAAAAAAACAAGACTTAGTCAAATTGCCAAACGTTTCGGTATTTCACATACTCAATTAAACCGTATTCGATCAGGAGAAAACTGGGGACATGTTTCCTAAATAAGAAGCTTCCTGATTATTTTGTTTATATATTTACTTGGCATATATGTATTTGTACTTTAGCTTTATTATTTT
>CAZQEZ010000158.1:0-8978 GCA_964592475.1 uncultured Roseivirgaceae bacterium | reverse complement strand
GAGGTCCATAGCACCATTGCTACTTTCTTCAGCATCGTCGGCACTTTGGCTTATCTGGTTATTAACTGTTGAATTTGTATTGACCGTATGAAATACGACTAGAAAAGGAATATCTCCATCATCTTTTTCTTTCGAATCAATTTTAATTTGATTTTCATCAGCTATTTTGTTTTTTAAAGCAAAACCAGCTGTACTTAAATTACCATTAATTAAATGATCTGAAATGTCTAAATAAGTCCATTCATCATCTCCATCATCAAATAAGATTTCACCTATTACATTACTAACTGAGGGTTTATTATTCCAATTGAGCATTGTTTCATCCCAACTAGTGTCATCTACCTGGTACAATTCAGCAATTATATCCACATCATCAGAATTGCGACCAAATAGCCAAAGATCAGAAGCTGTAATATTGTCAATTCCACTTAAATCATAGGTTAAATAAGCTTCCCGTGAGTATCCGGAAACTTGTGAATTTTTCACTCTTAAGGTATTTGCATCAGACACACCGTATTCATTGTCACTATAGCTCCCGTCTCTCACGTATGCATCGTTGGTTGGTTTAAGCGCTGTAATTCTAAAATTTTGGTCAACCGTTGCATGTTGATAAATTGGTTTACTTAGTTCGTTCTTGTAATTATTCAAAACCACTGTATCCATAATAACTCGGCAATCCAGCCAGTCGGAAAGTCCAGTGGGTTTCCAATTTCGATTGATATAGCAAAAAGTTTTTATAACAGGATTATCTTCAATAATATTAAAATAGGGTACAAACCAATCGTTCCAGCTATCTATACCATTTCTGGTACCGACTTTTGTTGGAGTAGATTCACCAATCATTACCGGTTTTGAGTGATTGACAGCCTCATCGAGAAAGTCTTGGGTATTTGCAGAATTAAGAAACTTGATTTCAAAAAGATCGATAGCCCACCAATCCACATAATCATCACCAGGATAATAAGTCATCATATCTGATAAACTTGTGATTGGATGGGTGCACCAAACCGTTGCTACATTCGGCGATTCATTTCTAAAAATATCCGTGATGTATCTAAATACATCTATATAAGAAGTAGCTTCATAATTATTCCAGAATCCGTTAGCTTCATAACCGATTCTCACAAATACCGGATCGCCAAAATCGTTCAGCAATTCTGCCAATCTATTCAATCCATCATCATACACTCCTGCCAATACATCATCGGCATAATGCGTTCCTTTCCTGGTAAAAGAAAGACCAATTTGAGGCATTATTCCATCGGGGTGATTGGCTAGCAGGTCTAAATTGACACCAATTCTTTCTTCTTGCGCAGCAGCTGTACTATTGGCTGTAGTATAAAACATGTAAATGGCAGGGTAAATATCGTTACCCATGGCACTGGCGTAACTGGAAAACTCAATCATATTGCTCTGCCCGGCACCATGGATTACCTTGTCTGCAATTTCGTGCTTTGCATTAAAATTGAGACGGGGGGTATATGTTTCTACAGAGCTAGGTAAAAATTGCTTTAATTCATATTTTACTGCACTATAACTTGGATTACTTGCTTCATTATTCCATTCATTTGAATCACTTACATGATCATAAAGTTCTTCTTCTAAATTGCTATAACGGATATATCGATATTGCTCAGTTTCTACGGCATAATGCTGCAAATTTGGTGTACCTACATTTTCCTTGGAAGCATTTACTGAAATTAATGCTGCGTCCGGCCCTTCCCATTCTGTAGTATTTGGGTTTTCTAAAAATGGAACCAGGCTGTAACCATCCAAAGCTACATCATTACCACCGGCATTGGGCTGATTAGAAATATTGGCTAAATCATTCAAGGTTGGATACAAATCAATTAAAGATACTGGATGATTTACTTTAGCGGTATTAATGTTAGGTCCTAATATTGCCATTGGAATTCTCGAACTTTCTCTCCACAATGAATTTTTAAAAATATATTCCTTTTCGCCCATGTGATAGCCGTGATCACTAATAAATACAATATATGTATTGCCTGCATAAGCACTATTTTCCACAGCATCCAAAACTTTACCGATTTGATCGTCCAAAAATGTTATGCAAGCTAGATAAGCCTGTGTCCATCTTTTCAACATTTCATCTCCACCATTATCATTCAACATCTTATATCGTTCAAATCCACTTTTACCATTGTCACCTGCAAAAATTTGCCCGCAGTCTGCTCTATCATTGGCTGTGCGATTAGTAATTTGGATGCCTTCTAAAGGAAACAAATCAAAATATTCTTTAGGTGCATAGAGCGGTGTATGAGGTTTATTCATTCCCACCATCAACAGAAATGGTTTATTATGACTTTGATTTAATCGATTAACTGCCCATTCGGCGTTTTTTTCATCTGGCATTTTATCCCTGTCATTATCAGAAACATAATCAAAAATATTTCCATTGAGCTGCCATACTCCTTTATTATTGGAATAAACTGGCGTATTTGATAAAGGTCCAAACGTGCTTTCCCAGCCTTCATCAATAAACTCCTGAGGAAAATCAGGATGAGCCATCCATTTTGGTTTGCTGCCTTGATAGGTTTCCTCATCCCAAGGATAAGGTCCAAAATCAGCTTTTTGCCCAAAACTGGTAAAAACTGAATTTTTTTCATGCCCGTTATGAAATATTTTACCCGTTCCATATACGTTGTAATTGTTGGCAGTAAAATTTTCCATGATAGTTTTGGAATCCTTAAGCGTTGGATTATTTTTCCAACTGTTTTGTTGTTGCCTGTAGCCATATAATCCGGAATTATGAGGATAAATTCCAGAGAGCATACTTGCCCGGGATGGAGCACAAATAGGGGCATTGGCATGAGCATTGGTAAAGGAAATTCCATTGTTTAATAATCTATCAATGTTGGGAGTATTGGCTTGTGGATGCCCACCTAATGATGCTATTGCATCATTTAAATCATCAGCCATAATCACCACAATGTTTGGGTGATCCGGAGAAAGTTGTGAATATCCGGTAATTGATAGTAAAAAAACTATCAAAAAGAATGGGCTAAATAATCGATAATTGTTTTTCATAATTTTAATTTTTGGTAAGTCTTGAATTATTTATTGATAATCAATTTATGGATTTTATTATTGATCTTTACTAAATACATACCATCGGATAAATCCCCTAAATCAATAGTCGATATAGTACTTTCCAACATGAATGATTTAATAATTTTTCCACTTAAATTCATTATTATTTAATACTTCCATCTCTTAAGGTGCCTGGCCATTATTCCCATGATCTTATCAGGGTCTTCCAGGTTTCTGGGATAATAGTAATAAATTAAGTGGTCCACATCTCTTTCCATGATCTCCGGCATTCTTTTATCCATCAATTGGGCGTCGGCCATGGCCATGTTGTGATTTTCAATTAACCACAGGCTCTTTTTACCATTTTTCTTAGCCAAATCAAGAAAGACTTCTCCTTGTTCTTCACCCAGCAGCACTTTGCCTTCCGATTCAAGCTGACCACCATCTTTTAAATACCATGGACGTCCATCGCAACCATAGTAATCAAGATGCTCAATCTGAGAAGAATATTTTAAAATGTCCGGTTCATTCCAATATTTGGCTTGTACAAAGAAGTGAGTAGAAATGGATGGATGATTACTTTTAATATGCTGATTAAGATCTGACCAAAAATCCGAAAAAGCCTTGCTATGATTTTCCCTGGTCATCTTATTTCCCAGCACTTGTTTTGCAGCCTCGGAATAGTCTAATTTTTTATAAACTTTCGGTTCATCCCAGGTAATACCAGCTATAGGCCATAGGCTGATCATTTTATCAATGGCATCTTTAAAAAACTGAACAGTTTTGGGATGATAAAAACTGCTGATCCTTCCTGTAACACTTGAAGTGTAGGGATTGCCATTATCATCAATCGAGTAAGTTTCCGGGTTTTGTATGGTGAAAAGACTGGGAACTTTGGGTGCTCCTGCAATTAAACCTGCCCAACGGGAAGGTACGGCAAAAACCTTCATGCCTATTTTTTCGGCTTCGTTGCAAATAATGTCCATGTTCTCTACCGCGGCAAACAAGTCTTGTTCAATGATGGCCGGACATATAGCATCGGTGCCCAAATCGGCCATCCATTGCAAGTCTTCTCGTACTTGTCTGGGCACCATGGTATACATGTGAGCCCGGAAGTAATACGCACTCAACAGTTTATCTTTGGATTGGGCTTTTATTTTTGGAATATTGAATGATAAGGCTGTAGCCGCCAATGCCGAATTTTTTATAAAGCTTCTTCTTTGCATATATACTTAAATCATTAGAATTCATGGTAAATAAATTAAAATAAAGCCATGAAAATCCTCCTTCATGGCTTTATTTTTTTACTTAATCTATTGACCACTACTTATCGCCGGATTAGTATCTATTTCTCTTTGTGGAATAGGGAACCTTATATTTTCCATTGTTACATCAATAGGCACTTCGGGTACAGCATCAAAAACACGTTGCTTATCTGCATCGCCTACCAATGGTGGCAATTCATAATTAGGACTGGCCTCCACTCTTTGTTCAAAAATATCAAAGAATCGATGACCATCCCGTAAACCATGCCCTTCAAAGGCCAACTCCCAGCGCCTTTCATTGAATATGGCTTCATTAAAATCAGCTTGTGTGGTTGGTACCGGTTCCAGATCTACCAAATCAGCCCTGTTTCTTACCTGGTTTACAAACCCTATTGCTTCAGCCGTTGGTCCATCTTGTCTGTTAATAGATTCTGCCAAACTAAGTAGAACATCTGCATATCTGATTAGGAATACATTGGCTGAAGTAGAATTATCCGGGGAATTTATGTCTACATATTTCTGGAAAGTAGGACCATCGTGTTGATAGCCATCGCCCAAAGGATTATCAGGATTATAAATAAAGGTATCAATTACCACACCTTCATCAGTTTCTCGCTCTACGTAAATACTATCTAAGAATGTCACCTGTAATCGATCATCTTCATCTTCATAAGAAAGATAGAAGGGAACTTCAGCAGCAAAATTTCCCCATTGGCCACCACCAAAATCAGAATCTCTGTTTACCATGTGGGCATGGAATCGAAGGTCGCAGCAATCATCTGCATCAATCCATAGCTGCATAATAATTTCATCTGAATTCTTGGCAGATTCTAAATTTTGTAATCCGAAAAGATTTTCAAATTCATCCTCCAAAATATAATTTTTACCACCATCATCAGCATTTACTACCATACGTAACCACTTTTCTGCTTCCACAAAATCTTGTGGAGAACCAATACCGGCCGGATCTGCACCTTTTTGCAAGTATACTTTGCCCAGCATAGCCCTGGCAGCTCCACGCGTCATTCTGCCTTTATTGGCATCCCCGGTATACTCATGAGGTAAATTAGGTTCTGCATCTAATAAATCCTGAATAACGGCATCATAAATGTCAGCAATTGACGAAATAGGTGTTTCAGTGCCTTCCAGAGTTGTTATAGGATTCAGGTTTAATGGAGCCTCTCCATAAAATGTTACAATGTTGAAATAGGCATTGGCGCGAAGTACTTTGGCTTCTGCAGTCAATCTTTGGGCTACTGCTTCGTCAATTTGCAATTCACCCGTTTCAAAGAAGTTGATCACTGCATTGGCCTGACCAATGGATACATAAGTATCCTCCCAGTAATCTTCAATATAATCTACCGTGTTATCTATCTCCCAATTATCCAGTCTGGCTCTTCTGTCGGATCCATCCCTGCGAGTTGTGACCATTTCACTGGGTAAAGTAGCTAAAAATAACCATCGATCAGCATAAGCTTCACGTGTATCGGAGTACACCTGGTTCAACAATGCCTCAGCTTCCTGCTCATTGGTAGGAAAATTCTCTGTCGTGTAAGTAGAAATAGCTTCTTCCTCCAAAAAGTTGCTACAGGAAGCTGTAACAAAAACTACTATTATTATTAAAATTATATTTTTCATGATTATATAGATTTAAAATTTTTAAAATGATGCATTAAATCCTATGGTATATGTTTTAGATAAAGGATAAGCTCCCAAATCTATTCCGCTGTTAATTGCGTTTTGACCAAAACTATTTACATCAGGATTATAGCCGGGATAATTAGTAAGTGTAAATAAATTGGTAGCGCTGGCATAAATTCTTAAATTGCTTAAGAAATTCACAGTTTGCGAAGGCAATACATACCCGAGTGTTACATTTCTAAGCCGGAAATAAGACCCATCAAATATCATCCGGTCATCATAAAATCCTTGTAATTCCGTCGCACTTACATTGTATTTTGGATAAGCTGCATCAGTATTTTGAGGAGTCCATCGATCATTAAATCGTGCTTGCAAGCTATTGAATTCCGGCCAGGGGCCAAATAGTTTCCTGGAATCATTCCATAAAATTTCATTTCCCTGTATTCCCTGGAAGAAAAGATCTAAACTTAAATTTTTATAACTTAGGCTTGTATTTAAGCCATAGAAGAAATCAGGGTAAGGCTCTCCTATTACGGTTCTATCCGCTGCATTAATAATATTATCTCCGCTAATATCTACTATTTTATATTCACCCCCTTCCTGCAAATAAATTTCATTCGTTACCGGATCATTGTCCACTTCTGCTTGGTCATTGTAAATGCCATCTGTTTTGTAACCATAGAAAACACCCACCGGCAATCCTGTTGCTACAAAATTACCAGGTAGATTATTATCACTTGCTATATTTCCGCCTTGTACATTTTCTCCAAATATTTTGATTACTTCGTTTACATTACGGGAAAAGTTTATATCTGCAGTCCAGGAGAAATCTGCTGTTTGTACAATTTCTCCACCTAAAGCAATTTCAAAACCCTGATTCTTCACCTCACCAAAATTAAATATTGGCCGGTCATCAAATCCAGCGCTTAAGGGTATACTTACTGAAAGTAGCAAGTCCGTAGTGTTTTTCACATAATAGTCAAATGAAAAATTCATGCGGTTAGCAAAAAACGAAGAAGTCAAACCAAAGTTTACCTGCTTGGTTGTTTCCCATTTCAAATCAGGGTTTCCTAAGCTGGCAACAGCCACAGTAGGAATTCGTACACCACCAAAGATGGTACCAGACTGAGGCCGTAAATTTTGTACGGTTCGCAATGCAGGTATTTCCTGGTTACCGATGATTCCATAACTGGCCCTGAGTTTCAATTCATCAATTTGGTCTATACCATTAAAAAATGCTTCTTCACTTAATCTCCAGCCAAGTGCCAAAGATGGGAAATAGCCCCATTTATTTTCATTGCGGAATTTGGAAGAACCATCAGCTCTGAAAGTGGCAGTAATTAAATAGCGATCGTCAAAGCTATAAAAGGCTCTTCCCACCCAGGATAGTAATTGAGACTTTCCTCTACCATAACCCACTGCGGGTCCGCCGGCGCGTTGTCCACTACCAATTACATCTGCGCCTAAAGCATCACTGGGGAATCCCCTGTTGATCACATTAAAACCATCACCTTCTAATACCTGAGCCTCAAAAACACCGGTAAGCGAAAGTTGATCTCGATCCGCTATCCTGGTTTGGTAATTTAAGGTGTTAGTGGAGACAACCTGATTGCTATTGTTACGGGCTTGCTCAGCCAGGCCAGGCTCATCAGTTCCACCAAATCGAGGTCCAGTTGTTCTGTCGTAATAAATAGTTCTGCTTCTATTGGCTAAATCTGCGCCTAGGGTACTTCTGAAAGTTAACCCATCAAAAAACTCATATTCGGCAAAAATACTTCCAAGTAATCTGTTGGTAGCCAGATTGTTGGTGGTACCTCTTAATAATGCAGCCGGATTAGAGTTAATTTCAAATCCGCCCAGACCTTCGTAATAGAAGTCTCCATTTTCATTCCTGATTGGGAGCACAGGATGCATGTCTACCACTGCAGACACTATTCCCTGGATTCCATCCGTAGGTAAAATTCTTGAATCAGTGCGTGAAAAGGTAATATTATTACCGAAACGGAAGTTACCAAAAGATTTATCCAGGTTAAGCCTTACAGAATATCTATCAAAACCAGTTTCTTTCAAAACACCATCCTGGCCGAAGTATGAAGCAGAGACAAAATAATTAATACCGTCACTTGAAGCCCCGGAGGCTGAAAATTGGTAATTTTGAATGGAAGCCTGGAGGGGTGATGCAAATAAATCTTCCTGGTAATCAAACCCTCCGGTATTAAGTAATTCTTCAATCCTGCTCTCGGTTTCTGCTATCGGTAGTTCTGCATTTTCATAAGATTCCCTGAATTTAGTTACAAAATCTTCAGGACCTAATAAATCAAGCTTCTTATTTGGGGTTTGCACACCAAAATAAGCATCAAAATTTAGTTTTGGCTTACCAGCTTCTCCGCTTTTGGTGGTAATTATTACTACCCCGTTGGCTCCTCTCGATCCGTATATTGCGGTGGCGGAAGCATCTTTTAATACTTCAATACTAGCAATATCACCAGGATTAAGAGTGGCCAGTGCATTTTGATTGGCTCCATTGAAGCCACCACCTCCAACTCCACCGGGAGTAGCCGCTGCATTGTTACTGATGATGGGCACACCATCAATTACAAACAAAGGTTCACTATTACCGGTGATGGAGTTGTTACCTCTGATCCGAATGGATAATCCTCCACCAGGAGCCGGATTACTTTGAGTCACCTGCACACCTGGTAGCCTTCCCTGGATGGCTTGTTCGAATGAATTCGAAGGAATTGACTCTATTGTCTTAGCATCAACACTACTGATGGCACCAGTTACATCTTTCCTTTTCTGGGTACCATACCCAACAACGACCAATTCCTGCAACTGCTGAATATCCTGTGTCATAACCAAATCAACCACAGAACGATTACCTACTTCTACTTCCTCCTGTGTGTAGCCTACTGAGCTAAAAACTAAAATAGCGCCTTCAGAAACTTCCAGCGAATAGTTGCCCTGAATATCGGTTACAGTTCCATTACTGGTGCCCTTTTCTACCACGTTAACGCC
>CAZQEZ010000157.1:0-9008 GCA_964592475.1 uncultured Roseivirgaceae bacterium | reverse complement strand
CCGAAATACCGGAGCTGCTTTATTTTCAGAAGTAAACCGGATTTCACCAATTTTCAACAGCAATAGCAGATATTTTGTTTTTTACAACCTCCCGCCTATCAAGTATTGCGCAAATATTCCCAAGGATTAAAATCGAATATTTACGGTGCTTCCCGGTCTTATATCGGTTTGCTTAAACTGGGTGTACTTACTTCCCAATGAATTTTTAGACCGAAATACAAATTTATAGCGCCCGGGTTGTAAAGCTAATATTGATCGGGTTGTGTTTTCATCAATATTGGCAACCCAAAGTTGCCCTCCCTGGGGGAAAAGCTGATAAATGCTACCGTAACCAGGAAAACTAGAAACAATATTGATTACTCCCGGAGATTCAATATTTAAATCGGCAGTTTGGCTTTGGTTGATACTTACATTTCGTAAATAGGTGCGTGGCAGGGTTAATACCTCTATATCATAATTTCCTACCAAAAGTTTTTGCTTGGCAGGAAGTGTAAGCACTTTTTCTATCGTTCTTTTACCGGCTTTTCTAATTAACGCATGTACGCCACCAGCGTATTCGGTATGTCCCGACATGTTCAATTGCAGGTTACCTTGAGGACTTTTAACCCTGATCACGTTGTGTCTTCCCCCTTCAATGTGAACATCGCGCAAAACTACCCGTGGTACAGTGTTAACTACCAGATCGTAATTTAGAACCGGGTCAACTTCCACGGAATCTGGCCGGCCGTAGCGGTCGAGGTAGTGCACAAATTCATACTGCGCATCGCCGGTAAAGCTATTCATGAAAGTAACATTCACATTAGTTTCGGTAGGCTGGTTATTGATATCCAGCAACTTTACACTTACCGTTGCTTTTTGCAAGCTTTGGGTGATGGCTGAGCTAAGGGCACGTCGAAAACTATTGATGTTTTTGGCATCAACAAATTCACCAACACATTTAAATTGCTCCTCAAAATTTTTATCCATGCCAATGCCAATAATAAATGGCTTAAGAAAAATATTGCGCCTTTGTAAAGCTAATGAAACAGCACAAGGATCGCCATCACATGATTCAATACCATCTGTAATGATTATGATGATGTTTCTGGTATTGGTGTTAGGGTCAAAATCATTAGCAGCTTGTTGCAATGAATAGGCGATAGGTGTAGTGCCCTGGGGGGTTATATTGAGTAATTTGCGCTTGATATCGTCGTGATTATTTTTTGCAAAAGGAACTTCAAGGCGTGTATCCTTGCAGTTTTGATATTTGCGATGAAACTGATGACCATATACCCGCAGTGCCAATTCTAAATTTGGGTTTACCCTTAGAGAATCTACCAGATCGGAAAGTAATTTTTTGGCTGCTGCAATACGGTAAGTATTTTCCCATGGAGCCAACATGCTACCGCTGGCATCAAAAAGAAATAAGATGCGGGTACGTTCAGAAATTTGCTGCTGTGCAGATTGTCCATATAGTGAGGGCAGTAAAATAAAAGCAGCAAAGCCAAATAAAATCAGAAATCTTTTAATCATAATTTTTCACAAAGAAGCTTCTTTAACAAAGAACGTGAAAATAGATCAAAATAGATATTGAACGTAATAAAAAGGGTGTTTTTTTATCTGGGAACAAAGCCATGAATGCTCATGGCTTTTTGTATAGATTTTTATTTCAATATTTGCGCGGTATGTTCTTTTGTTTTTACCTTACCTATAATTTCGGAAATTACCCCGTTTTCGTCAATTACAAAAGTAGTACGAGATGTACCCATATATTTCTTACCATACATCGACTTTTCTACCCAGGTGCCAAATTGCTCATGAATGCTTTTGTCAGTATCAGCAATAAGTCGAAATGGCAATTCGAATTTATCTATAAATTTTTGATGTGATTTTTCACTATCACTACTTATGCCAATTACTTCATAACCGGCTGCTTGCAAGTCACTGTAATTATCCCGCAAATTACAAGCTTGGGCTGTACATCCGGGGGTATTGTCTTTCGGGTAAAAATACAATACTACTTTTTTACCTTTAAAATCAGAAAGCTTTATTGGATTTCCTTCCTGATCAACTCCTGCAAACTCGGGAGCTTTATCACCTACCTCTAAACTCATTTTTATAGTGTTGATTTATATTGTTGAACATTACCTGCATTATCGGTGACGGTCAAAACTACTTGTCCCTTGAAAGGTTTTGAATTATCCAACTTTTCTGACCAGATATAGGCTCGTTTATAATCGTATTTCATGAGTACCCATTCTCCATTTACTTTGGCTTCAAAGCTATCAATACCACTTAAGTTATCAGAAATATAAAAGCTCAATGCATCGCTACTCACAGTACGTGGAGATATTTTGGGAGCAGTAACATCTTTAAGTAAGGTATAGGTGCCAAGATCACGAGTACGAAATCTAATTTTGTCGCCAATCCATTGACCTCCTTTGTAAGAGTAGCGGCTACCATTTACTTGATATACTGCTGTTTTTGATTTATCCTGATAGGATTGTTTCGGTTTTAGCGTGAGATTAAAATATTTTCGTACCGGAATAGATCCATCGTTTATAGTAAAAAACTCTTTGCCGGAACCTTTATCGTTATAAGACAGGCTTAAAAAAAGTGTGTCGAAAAGGGCTTCTTTGCTCATATGGATATCCATTATTTCATGATAGTAATTAAAGGAAGCTCCAGCCGGAATAGCCATTTGATAATTGAAATCCATTGCCTGACCATCCACCAAAATAGAATCAGGTAAACCTTTGTTTAAATCCCACATATATATGGCGTGCTGATTGTGCGTGTAATCAACTTCCGGTTTATATTTTTGACGATTGGCAAATATTAATACTTCCTGATTGGAAGGCGAATATATCATTAAATTGTTGTCAGCAATTTCATATCCACTGCCATTAAACTCGTCTCTGCTAGTTTTTACGATATTTGCTGGCTGCTTTCCCCTCAGGTCAAAAGTGACTTCTGTAGTATTTTGATAGGCATCTTTTAAGGTTATTTTTACAGGATAAATTTTTTGCTGGTTGACAACGAGCTTTCCCTTATTTTTTATTTCTTCATAAATGCTCAAATCATTACCATCGTCAATGTAAAGCTTTTCAAACCTTTTGCCGGTATTGTGGCTAAGCGCATAGTCGTAATGAATTAAAATATCGCGAGTTTCATAAAAAGAGAACTTATCCAGAAATTTTGTGAACCAGCGCTGCCCATCCATTTCTAAATCCATGTAAGGCACTCCATTCAAATTTGAGGCACCATTGAGCATATCGTAAGTATAAACCTGCACCCCAATTTGTCCCCATACTTCAACCGGTTCTGTTAGGTAATACCGGTTTCCTTTGCGATACAGGTCGAAATCGAAGCGCTTGAACTGGTCATTAATGCGAGCATTTTTAGTAAGAGGAACTAAAGATAACTTATATACCAAAGGGGCTATATTGTCTCTTATTTCATCAAAATTATACATGAGTGGATTAAGTGCCCACTGATTGGCATCACGAATTTCGAAATGCAAATGAGGGCCACCCGATGAACCGGAATTGCCCGAGAGAGCAATAGGCTTACCTCTTTGTACTTTTAATTCATTCACCTCCGGGAAAAGCTCTATAGCAAAAGATCGATTGCGATACTGTGCCTCTCGTACGTAGCTAGCGATGGGATCTAAAAATTTTAGCAAGTGTGCATATACAGAAGTAGCCCCGTTTGGGTGCGCTACATAAAGTGCATTGCCGTATCCACTGGTAGATACTTTTATCCTGCTTACATATCCGTCGGCAATGGCATAAATAGGCAATCCTTCTACCCCACCGGTTTTCACGTCGATACCAGCATGAAAGTGACTGGATCTTACTTCGCCCATGGTGCCTGACAGATAATTTACCTCTCCGGGTCTGACAGGAAAGATATATTTGGCATCATTAGACTGAGCATGCATAGATACCCCTGGTGCCACGAAAAAAATTATAAGTATTAATTTATTTAATTTCGAATTCAAGTAGTTTTTCATTTTCAATATAAGCTTTTAGAACATCTCCAATTTTTATTGGCCCTACACCAGCCGGAGTACCTGTAAATATTAGGTCGCCTTTTTTTAAAGTAATAAAAGTAGATATGTAATGAATAATATATGCAAAATTATAAATCATTAAGCCGGAATTTCCTTGCTGCTTTACTAAATCATTTACTTCCAGGCTAAAGTTTATGTTTTTCAAATCGGAAAATTCGGATTTATTCTTAAAATCAGAAACAGGAGCTGAAGCATCAAACCCCTTGGCTAAAGCCCATGGTAATCCTTTTTCTTTAGCTTTGGCTTGTATGTCACGCGCTGTTAAGTCTACACCAATACCTATCTCATCAAAGTATTTATTGGCGAATTTTTCATGAATATGTTTACCCTCCTGATTGATTTTAATTACCAATTCTACCTCATAATGAATATCTTTACTGTATTCAGGATGGTAAAACTCCTTTGCATTTTTAACTAAAGCGGTATCAGGTTTGGTAAAAATTACCGGTTCGCTGGGTTTTTCATTGTTCAATTCTTCAATATGAGCAACATAATTGCGACCTATGGCCAATATTTTCATAATACTATTATTTGTTTCAGTTGCTCCAAAATTATAAATTCCAGCCGCTTTAGCATTAAATTTTTGATTAAAATATGCTAAAGCACAAAAAAACCTATTCTATAGCCAATCCGTTAATTAAACGAAATCACCTGGAAAAATATTTTTAAAATTTAATAATCTAATGAAAAAGTTAATTGCAATTATCTCAATTTTTATAATTTACAGCTGTTCTACTGTACCACTTACAGGTCGCAAACAAATTACTTGGATCCCCAGCTCTCAAATGCTGCAACTAAGCTATCAAAGTTACAACCAGGTATTAAAAGAAAATAAACTTAGCAATAATAAACGCTACCGTGATATGGTAAAAACAGTAGGAAATGACATAAAAAATGCCGTACAGGAATACTTACAAGAGGTCAATAAATCTGAAGCAATCGAAGGATATAAATGGGAGTTTCATGTACTAGCAGATGATGTAATAAATGCCTGGGCCATGCCTGGCGGTAAAGTTGCTTTTTACGAAGGCATAATGCCTATATGCCAGGATGAGAATGGTGTAGCAGTAGTGATGGGTCACGAAATTGCACATGCTATCGCCGAGCATGGTAATGAAAGAATGACTCAGGGTTTAGTACAACAAGGTCTTGGCACGGCATTAGCAGTAGCCCTGCGAGATGAACCCCAGAAGACACAACAAGTGGCAATGGCAGCCTACGGCGTTGGCTCCACCGTATTGGGGGTTTTGCCTTACAGTCGTCTTCACGAGTCAGAAGCTGATAAGCTTGGACTGTTTTTCATGGCTATGGCCGGGTATAACCCCCAAGAAGCTCCGGATTTTTGGACAAGGATGAAAGCTCAATCTGGTGGAGGTGCACCTCCGGAATTCTTATCTACGCACCCTTCACACGAAACCCGGATAGAAAACTTAAACAAATGGATGCCACAAGCAATGAAATATTATCGCAACAATAATTAAAATTTTGGCCTTCAAGGAGAAATGATCCTTGAAGGTTTCTTGTCAAAATGTGATAAATTTATGGTAACTCACCTCTTTTCCCCAATTCTATTACCTCTAAATTAGTTGGCCTTCGCTTTACTATTTCGAATCGTAGCATGGTACGCATTTTATGAAACCCTTGTTTTCCAGCGGCTCCCGGATTGATGTATAACATTTTATTGTGACTAGCATCGGCCATTACTTTTAAAATATGGGAATGTCCACAAACCATGATATCAGGAACTTTTTGCTGCAAAATTTTCTTCACTTTTGCATTATAACCAGGAGGAGAACCGCCAATATGTATTATCCAAATTTGTAGGCCTTCTCTTTCAATATGTAATTGTTCCGGAAAAGATTGTCTGATTTCATGACCATCAATGTTGCCGAAAACCCCTATTAATGGCTTAAAATTTTTCAATTTTTCTACTACTTCCCAATTTCCAAAGTCGCCAGCATGCCATATTTCATCCACTTCCGCGAAGTAATTAAGCATTTGATCGTCGAGGTATCCATGAGTATCAGAAATTACTCCAATTTTCATTTAGTATATTTTTTTATTTGACATTAAAGCTATAATTTAGCCCCGTTTTTAACCTTTAAATTTCTTTGATATGGGAGCATCCAAAATGACCCCAATTAACCAATTTTTTATTCTGGTAATTTCGCTTACCTTCTTTTTCTTCATCTTCAAAAGAATACCAATTTTTGATGAATTTCTCAGCTTAACCTACACAAAGTGGCTTAAAGCCATTGTAGGATTAGTCTTTGCAATTGGTGGAATTATAATATATTTCAAATCTAAAAATAAATAAGAGTATGGATGTAGAAATGTTATCACGCGTTCAATTTGCTTTTACCATCATGTTCCATTACATATTCCCGCCTTTTTCTATTGGCATGGGCTTATTATTGGTAATATATGAGGCAAGTTATTTAATTACTAAAAACAAAATTTATGAGAATATCACTCGTTTTTGGATCAAAATTTTTGCTGCTAATTTCGCTGTAGGTGTTGCTTCCGGCATTGTAATGGAATTTGAATTTGGTACCAATTGGGCTTCTTACTCGCGTTTTGTTGGCGATGTATTTGGTTCTCCTTTAGCTGCTGAAGGGATTTTTGCCTTTTTTCTTGAATCCGGATTTTTGGCAATTCTGCTTTTCGGCTGGGGCCGAGTAAAACCATGGGTACATATGGTTTCCACTGTATTAGTATCCATTGGTTCAATTATGAGCGCCTTTTGGATTGTGGTAGCTAATAGCTGGCAACAAACACCGGTAGCCTACGAATTGGTAACTACCAATGGTTTTACCCGGGCAGAGATTGTTGACTTCTGGGGGATGGTGTTTAACCCTTCTGCCATGGTAAGGTTTACACACTCAGTGAACGGCGCCTTTATTCAAGGCAGTTTTTTAGTCATAAGTGTTGCCGCGTATTTTTTAATTAAAAAGAGACACATCGAATTTGCCAAAAGATCTATTGCTACTGCTTTAATAGTAGCAACCATAGCTAGTGTAGCACAATTATTTATCGGTCACTGGCACGCTAAGGTAGTAGCCGAACACCAACCCCCCAAATTAGCCGCTTTTGAAGGGCAGTATGAAACTACCGATAATGCTTCCTTAACTATTTTTGGCTATACCAATGAAGATAAACGTGAAACCGTGGCGTTTCAAATACCCGGCATGCTAAGCTGGTTGATATACGGTGACGTGAATGGCGTAGTCACCGGTCTTAATGATTTTCCGGAGGATGAATGGCCGCCGGTGGCTATCGTGTTCCAAACTTACCACATCATGGTAGGTTTAGGCATGTTCTTTATTGCTTTTACTTTATTTAGTTCATTTTTGCTTATTCGTAAAAAATTGTTCCAGGCGAAATGGATACTTCAAATAATGGTAATATCGGTAATTTTACCGGTTATTGCCAATCAGCTTGGCTGGGTTTCTGCAGAAGTTGGCAGACAACCCTGGGTAGTATACGGTTTAATGAAAACCAGTGAAGGCATTAGCAAATCTGTTACAGCCCCTGAAGTATGGACCTCCCTTATTTTATTTTTTATCGTGTATACCTTACTATTTTTTGTATGGCTTTACGTATTGGATAGAGAAATAAAGCATGGTCCTGAAAAGCCAGATGAAAACGATATGGTTTATAAAGTAAAGGGAGAAAGAGTAAGTTCATTTAAAAAAATGGAGGGAGAATAAAATGGTAGATTTTAATGTTGTCTGGTATATTTTAGTTGGTTTCCTCTTGGTAGGTTATGCAATTTTGGATGGTTTTGACCTGGGTGTAGGTGCGCTGCACTTACTAAGCAAAGGAGATTATAATCGTCGGATCATGCTCAACTCAATAGGGCCTGTGTGGGATGGAAACGAGGTTTGGCTCATCACGGGAGGTGGTGCTTTGTTTGCTGCTTTTCCTCATGTGTATGCTACTGCTTTTTCAGGTTTTTACCTGCCATTTATGCTATTGCTATTCGCACTTATATTTAGGGCGGTATCTATCGAATTTCGCAGCAAAGAAGATAACCCGAAGTGGCGCCGCTTTTGGGATACTTCTTTTTCTATAGGCTCTATTCTAGCAGCAATATTGTTTGGCGTAGCTATTGGCAACGTGGTGATGGGATTTGAAATTGGTGCGGACATGGAGTATGCCGGCACGTTTTTAGATTTAGTAACGCCATATGCCATATTGGCCGGGGTGTTTAATTTAAGCATGTTTTCCATGCATGGTGCTATTTACCTTAATTTGAAAACAACAGGTGACCTTCAGCAAAAAGCGAAAAAGTGGGTTAAATATACTTATATTTCTTTTATCGTTCTTTTCCTGGCGCTTACGGCTGCTACATTGTATTTACGTCCGGAAATGATTGCGAATTTTTCGTTTGGCGCAGTTACATTACCCAATTCGCACCCGTTGATTACCGAGCATCAAACGCTTATATCAGTAATCGCTTGGTTGGTTGTACTTTTGAATATATTGTCAATAGCCAATATTTCCCGTACGCTAGCTAAAAACAAGCCAATGCAAATGTTCATTTCATCTGCTTGTACAATCGCAGCACTCATCATGCTATTTGCTTTAGGAATTTTTCCAAATATGATGGTTAGTAATCTGGATCCTACTTATAATCTTGATATTTATAATGCTGCTTCGTCAGAATATACATTGCGCACCATGTTCAAAGTTGCTATTTGGGGAATGCCTTTTGTAATTGGTTATACCTCGTTAATTTATTGGACCTACCGAGGAAAAACTGAATTATCCGAAAGTAGCTATTAATGGTAATTTTAGTAGGTTAAACTTTATTTGATAGTGAGTATCATGAAAAAAGCCCCTGTGATAACCAGAGGCTTTTTTCATTGCTTTTAAAATTAATATTTTCTTTTCTAAAAATTGGTATAGTAAGTAGCATCATAATCATTTACCACAAAATATACCGGACCAC
>CAZQEZ010000156.1:0-9100 GCA_964592475.1 uncultured Roseivirgaceae bacterium | reverse complement strand
AGCGAGTGCTACTTATCCTAAGTACATCAATAGAAATATCTCTTAATTAAGATACTGATTACACAACAAATGCACTAATAGATTTCTGTTATTTTTTAATTTTCAAAATACCCTAATTATTGAACAGCCGTTTTAAAAAATTGTAAGTAAATTAGCGGTTTGAAAAAAAATTAATATATGAGATTTACCGGAATAGTTTTATGCATTGGGATTTTCCTTTTCTTTGCTTGTTCATCTAAAGAGGACTCACTCTTCACTTTGGTGCCTGCAAATAAATCGGGTATTGACTTTCAAAATACCATTACTCAAAACGATTCATTTAATATTATTGATTATACTTATTTGTATAACGGCAGCGGTGTAGGTGTTGCAGATTTTAACAATGATGGGCTGCAAGATGTGTTTTTTGCCGGCAACATGGTTAAAAACAGGTTGTATATAAATGAAGGTGATTTAAAATTCAGAGATATTTCTGATCAAAGTGGCATCTCACAACACAACAGATGGTGTACCGGAGTATCGATAGTTGATATTAACAGCGATGGTTATCAAGATATTTATGTAAGCGCCGCGGATATTTATTACGGAAAAAATGGCATAAACTTGCTTTATATCAATAATGGCGATCTTACCTTTACGGAAATGGCAAGCAATTACGGTATAGCAGATACAGCTTATTCCACGCAGGGTGCTTTTTTTGATTATGATAAAGATGGTGATTTTGATCTTTATGTTCTTAACAATTGGCAAAATAGATATTCTCAGAACAATGCTCGTCCTAAAGTTGTGGATGGAAGCTCCCCTAGTAATGATACTTTTTACAAAAATGAAGGCATGGGACCTGACGGGCATCCTATATTTACTAATTATACAAAAGAAGCTGGTATTACAATAGAAGGACACGGGTTGGGTATTGCAATAAGCGATATCAATTTAGACGGCTGGCCTGATGTTTATGTAGCCAATGATTTTTTAACTAATGATCTATTGTATATAAATAATCAAGACGGTACTTTTAGTAATAAAGCCGGAGATTATACTCGCCACCAAACGCACAATGGAATGGGTACCGATGTAAATGATTTTAACAATGATGGATTACCCGACATTTTAGTTTTGGATATGCTTCCGGAGACAAACTATCGGAAAAAAACCATGATAGCCCCAATGAATTACGACAGGTTTTTACTCAATTTGAGCTATGGCTATGAAAGCCAGTATGTACGCAATACTTTACAATTGCACAATGGCCTAGATGCTAATGGAGATGTATCTTATAGTGAAATAGGGCAACTGGCCGGCGTGCATAGTACCGACTGGAGCTGGGCACCGTTATTTGCTGATTACGATCATGATGGACTAAAAGACTTGTGGATTACCAATGGCTACCGGAAAGACGTAACAGACCTGGACTACATTGTTTATCTTTCTCAAAATGTAACTTTCTCCGGAGAAAAATTGAGTGATGAAGAATTGAAAAAATTATCATCCGAATTGCAATCGGTGCACAAAAGCAACTTTATGTTTAGAAATAATGGTGATCTCACCTTTACCGATGTAACCGAAAAATGGGGAATTTCCAGGCCATCCTATTCCAATGGAGCCGCCTTTGCTGATTTTGACAATGATGGTGACCTTGATTTGGTAGTAAACAACATTGACGAGGAAGCATTTTTATACCGAAACAACCTGAATCCAAAGGAAGACTCCACCAAAAGATATTTCCGGGTAAATCTTGTAGGAACCGATCAAAACCCACAGGGATTCGGCACTAAAGTCATTTTACGCGCCAATGGTAACAAGATTTATCATGATCACTCCATCTACCGGGGTTACAAGTCTTCAGTAGAAAGCACCATTCATTTCGGGTTAGGAAATATAAATCAGGTAGATACCCTGGAAGTTTACTGGCTTGATGGTTCGGTGCAAGTATTGACTAATCTGCCTGTGAACCGGGAAATAACCATAAGCCATTCAGATGCACAGCAAACCGGAGATTATATAGATTTCAGGCATACAACTACTGATCAGGCTATTTTTAAAAATATATCTCAGATAACAGGCCTTGACTATGTGCATGAAGAAACCAATTTTATCGATTTTAAATTTGAGCCTTTGCTACCTCACATGTTCTCTCAAGCAGGTCCGGCAATTGCTGTGGGTGACATCAATGGCGACGATCTGGATGACTTCATTGTTGGTGGATCAGTAAGAAAGCCCATGCATATTTTTCTGCAAAAGAGCAACGGGCAATTTCAGCAAAAACTTTTCAGTCAGGATTCTCTCAGTGAAAATCTTGGTTTGAATCTTATTGACGTGGACAATGATGGCGACCTTGACCTTTACGCCGTAAGCGGTAGTGTGGAATTTTACCCGGAACATGAGGCATTCAAAGATCACCTTTATCTTAATGATGGTAAAGGCAATTTTACCAGGGCCCAAAATAGCATTCCGGAGGCAACCAACAGTGGTTCGTGTGTAATTGCCGCTGACTTTGATCAGGATGGCGATCTTGATTTGTTTGTTGGAGGTAAAGTTGTACCACGCTCCTACCCTAGTAGTTCTCCCGCTATGCTATTGCAAAACAACAATGGCCGGTTTACCAATGTTATAAGCCAG
Organism: uncultured Roseivirgaceae bacterium; assembly: GCA_964592475.1. GTDB lineage: Bacteria > Bacteroidota > Bacteroidia > Cytophagales > Cyclobacteriaceae > CAZQEZ01. The sequence goes on along the minus strand of CAZQEZ010000156.1, from coordinate 6,481 downwards.
GTTGCTCCGGAACTGGAAAATGCCGGTATAATTAATAGTGCCATCTGGACCGATTTCGACAATGACGGTTGGATAGACCTGATCGTAGTTGGAGAATGGATGCCGGTAACTTTTTTCAAAAATGAGCAAGGAAAACTAAAAAACATCACTGCCGAAGCAAATATGCTAAAAACTGCAGGCTGGTGGAATAGTATCATTGGAGCTGACTTCGACAATGACGGGGATATAGATTATGTGGTGGGCAACTATGGATTAAACAATGAATATAAGCCCAGCTATGAAGAACCATTGAGGGTATATGTTAATGATTTTGACCAGAATGGCAAGCAAGATGCAATCCTTACTTATTATATTCAGGGAGAAGAACATACGGTAAACGTTAGAGATGCCCTCTTCGACCAGATGAATAGCTTTAAAGCTAAATTTAAAGATTATTCCTCTTTTGCTTCTTCAAAATTTGAGGATATATTTACCGAGCAACAAATTGAGTCTGCCGAAAAGAATGAAGTTTATACCTTTTCCAGCAGCTACATAGAAAACAATGGCGATGGAACTTTTACTGTAAAACCACTTCCGGTAAGAGCACAATTTGCTCCTGTATACGGAATTCAAAGTGGTGATTATAATCAGGATGGATTTGCCGATGTATTGATGGTGGGCAATAGTTATGCAGAAGAAAGCTTGCAGGGATGGCAAGACGCTTTCGATGGTGCATTATTTACAGGTAATGGAAAAGGAGATTTCAATTATGTGCCATTAGCTCGTAGTGGATTTAAAGTTAATACCGATGCCAAGGCCATGGCTGAGATACAAGTAAATAATCAACGCGTTATGATTGTAAGCAGTAATCAAGGCCCTATTAATTTAATTGAGAACAGCTTGAAGCAATATAAAAGCCTGATTCAACTTCAATCTGATGATTATGCTGCCATTATTACCATACCAGGAAATATAAAATATCGAAAGGAGTTTTATTACGGCAATGGCTATTTAAGTCAGAACAGCAGAACTTTTGCAGTGCCAATTCAAGCCGTTGAAGTTGAAATATTAAAATTTAATGGAGAAAAGAGAAGGTTGGAAGTTGGTCCATCGATGTAAGAATCGCTGAATATTGGGATAGTATCAAATTTACTTTTAGATAAAAATAGCAATGCGAAATTAAAATCACGTGGTTGAAATTTTGTCATTTAATTAATAAAAATAATAAAGTATTCATAATAAAGCCATTGCATAAATATTAAGTGCGATGGCTTTATTTTTTTACAGCTTTAGGCAATAATGTAAGGTTAATGATTAGCTGTTACTTTTATTCTGCCAGGCTTTGCCTTTCTTTGGAGTATAAATTAAATTTCTCACTATATTAAAAACAGGTTATGAAAAAATCTTTGTTTATGTTACTGGCTATTGCTTTTATATTCAGCCAGTGTGACACTAAAAAGCAACAGGAGGATCAAAACTCACCCGAAGACTCTATAAGCAGTGAAATGAATTCTGAAATAGATGCAGTTGCAGCGATAGATCAACAATTAACGGAAGAGCAAAAAGTACAAAATATGTATAAAAATGCCACTTCCGTTATTTTTAATGTATTCATGGTCTCTTATAACGATGTTATTAAAGATCAGGCAAAAACATTAACAGCTTCTTTTGGAGAAATAAATTCAGAAGAACATGCTACCAGTGTAGAAGAAATAGATGCAAAAATTGAAAATTTCAGCGACGAATTTCAAAATAAGCTCGATAGTGGATTTGTTCAGCAGGAAACTTATTTCAATCAAATGAAAACGGAAAACGAGGAAATTTACAATAAAATATTCTCAAACGAAACCATGAAAGAAGGTTTGGTAATTGCAGAGCATTATGAATTTCCAGCTGGATTTGGACCTTTATATGAAAACATGGACGAAAAAGCAATAGCTCGATATGTGGTAAGAGTGGTTGCAACATCTAATGATAAAGATGATGTGGTGAATCAATACATGAGTGAAGTAATGCAATGGTATAGTCAAGTAAATAAAGAATTGGAAGAGGATCCTGAAATTAACGATTATATGGAATCTCTGAATGTACAATAATTAATAGTAAATCTTTCTTCATATTAATCTGTAACTTTTCCTAACTAAGCAAATACCTGACAAAAAGTTTTGTCAGGTATTTTTTTGCCGCTGGTGTAATTTTTATTCTTTATAAAATACTAATAAAGTATTATTGTAAAAATTATATGATGATGAAGAATTTACTGATAAGTCTTTTATTGCTTCTATGCTCCTTTACCATAGCTAAAAGTCAAAATGTAAAAGGTCAAATAATAGATTCGGAAACTCAGGAGCCTCTGGCTTTCGTACACGTAACGATAAACAACACTACCCAAGGCACAACGAGTAGTATTAATGGTCACTTTTCGATAAATAGCAGTGAGCCAATAACTTCAATCCATTTTAGTTATGTAGGCTATAAAAATAAAACTTTAAAAGTTGAACCAGATGCTAATTTAAGAAACGTAACCGTAGCTCTAAATCCTGATACTCGGGTACTTGAGGAGGTTGAATTTATGGCTGGAGAAAACCCCGCCTTGCCTATTATGCGCAAAGTAATAGAAAACAGTAAAAAAAATAATCCAAACGAACTGAATTCTTATTATCTTAAGTCCTATAATAAATTTTATATGGATGCGGGACATCAAAGCCCTGAAAAAATATTTAATACTGAAGAGCCCGATTCAAGCATAATCGATTTCTATAATTACTTACAGGATAAATACATTTTCTTGATGGAGTCGATAACGGAGAAAAAATTTAAAAAACCTGATCTGATTAATGAAAAAGTGCTTGCCAATGAAATTTCAGGGTTACAAAACAATACATTCGCTACACTAGCTAATTCTTTTCAACCATTCAGCTTTTACGATAAAGAATTGCAAATAATGGGTGTGAACTTTATAAATCCGGTAAGTAAGCCCGGTATGAGAAGATATTTCTATTCATTACAAGATTCTATTATTTCACCTCAAGACACAATTTATATCATTGGCTTTGAACCTGATACAGAAAGTGTAGATTTGCTTTCCGGCTTACTTTACATTAATACTCACAAATGGGCCATTCAAAATGTTATTAGTAATTATCATAATGAAGAAACATTTACATTTAAAGTACAGCAAAAATACGAAATAGTTGATGAAGGTTGGTTTCCGGTGCAACTCAATACCGACATTGTATTTAACAATTTGGATATGGATGGCTTCCTGATGAAAGGAATAGGAAGAAGTTATTTGTATGATATTCAAGTAAATCCGGAGGTGAAATCGAACGAGTTTAATCGCATGGCTTTAAGTTTTGACGAAGGTGCTGCTAACAGGTCAGACGAGTATTGGCAGCAGCATCGGAAAGAACCCATGACAAGTAAAGGTAATAGAACCGTAACTTATCTTGATAGTGTTAGCCAGGAATTTAATCTGGATAAGATCGTTAAAATTGTTGAAACATTATTGACAGGGAATATACCCATTGGATTTATAGACATACCTTTCAATCGCATCATTCGAATTAATGATGTAGAGCGTTTTCGTTTGGGTTTAGGGGTAAAAACTAATGATAAACTTAGTCGATACTTTTCACTCAACAGCTACTTTGCCTATGGCACTCGTGATCAAGGTTGGAAATATGGAGGAGGTGTAGATTTGTTTCCTTTGGGTCATAAAAATTTTTCACTTGATTTTAAATATTCTTGGGATTTGATGGAAACCGGAGCCCCACAATTTTACCAAAATAAATTCAATGTTTTTTCTACAGACTCTTACCGCAATTTAATTGTTCAATTAATGGATAGAGTAGAAACGTATCAAGGGGGTGTTCACTTCTATACTATGAAATATTTTGACGTTTATGCCTCATTAACCAAAATGCAAAAAACACCTTATACTAATAATTATCAATATGTGACTAATAATGAAATGGATAATGCTTTAGACTTATCAGCAACATTTAATTATACAATGGCTGGTATTCAAATTAAATATGCGCGCACACAATATTACCCATTTCTAAGTCAAAAAATACCAATTAAAGATAACTATCCTGTTATATTTTTAAACTACCACAGAGGATTGAATAACTTTTTAGGTGGAGAATATGAATTTAATAAAATAGATTTTCAGCTTCAGAAGCGTTTCAAATTAGGTATAAAAAATAGTGATCTTACGCTACGAGCCGGATGGATTGACCGACCACTCCCCTATACAGAGCAATATTTTATTAATGGAAGTAAGAGAGATGATTTTTCGCTATTCGTCACTAATTCATTCGTTACCATGCCTTTGAATGAGTTCTTAACAGATCAATACGCCACTTTACATTATCGACAAGAATTATTTAAGCTTGGCAATAAAAACTTTTATCTTCAGTTTGATGGTCATGGTAGTGCCGGGTGGGGATCTCTGCAAAATATAAATGAACATAGCCTATCATTTCAAAGTATGGAAAAGGGTTATTACGAAGGCGGATTATCCATTAGCTTCCCATTTTTACTTGATAATATTGAGTGGGTACTTGGGAGTTTTTACCGACTAGGAGAATATAGTTATAATAACTGGCAAGATAACCTGGCATTTGTTTATTCTATTAAAGCTGCTTTTTAACTCCTATAGAAATCACCTTGTTTTATATCGATGAAAAATATTATGAATACCTCAGATGAATAAAAGGCGCTAAAAATGCTAACTTTAGCGCCTTTTCTCAACCTTATCCTATAAGCTCCACAGTTGATGAAGGAATTGGTGTTTTAATAGTACTTACCTACGATTGCATCTCTATAAAACTTGATTAGGAAAGAAAAATAGCTTTTATTTACTTTACGCTCTTAACATCCATAATAATCGCACCATTCGGTATCTCGCATGTCTTTAGTTTTACCAAATTGAACGTGCATGCCAAATGAGGCAGAAAGCGTAACTGGCGTGTGAACATTACCTGCCAGGCGTATATATTTACGCAGTATATCTTTATATTCAGGATGCACACAATTATCAATGATTGTATTTGCTCTTTGAATAGGCGACTTTCCTCTCAAGTCGGCCACTCCTTGCTCAGTAATGATTACCTTCGTGCTATGTTCACTGTGATCAACGTGACTCACCATTGGCACAATAGTGCTTATCGCGCCTCCTTTGGCAATGGATGGACAAGTAAAAATAGAGAAGAAACTGTTTCTGGTAAAATCACCAGAACCACCCAATCCATTCATCATTTGTTTTCCTAATACGTGAGTGCTGTTTACATTGCCGAATAAATCTGCTTCCAGGGCTGTGTTTACCGTTATTAAACCTAAACGACGTACAACTTCAGGATTGTTTGATATTTCTTGGGGACGTAATAAAAATTTATTACGGAAAAACCCAAAGTTGTCATAGATGTCATCCAAAACATCAGGACTAATGGTAAGAGAACAACCGGAAGCAAAAGTTACGTTACCGCTTTTCATGAGCTCGATTACAGAATCTTGAATTACTTCGGTATACATTTGAAATGGAGGTATATCAGGGTTTGCCCCCAAAGATCCTAAAATCGCGTTAGCAATATTTCCTACTCCTGATTGCATAGGAAGAAAATCTTTTGGTAAGGTTCCATTTTTTATTTGGCTCGCCAAAAAGTTAGCAACATTCTCCCCTATTTTTTCAGTTACTTTATCCGCCGGGTTAAATTTACTAACTTCATCAGGACGATTAGTTTCCACAACCGCGACCACTTTTTTAGGGTCTACTCTCAATACTTCTGAACCACATCGGTCATTTACATGATAGATAGGTATTGCTTCTCTCGAAGGCGGATCTTGAGGTTCATACAAATCGTGCATACCTCTGAGCTCTCTGGGATGTTTGGTATTTAGTTCAACAATAATTTTGTCAGCTAAGCGAGCTATAGTTGGTGCAATTCCTACACCAGTAGTAGGCACAATTTCACCAAATTGATTTACATCACAGGCTTCGATAACAGCCACATTTATTTTACCCAGAAAACCATATCGTAACTCCTGAGCCAAATGTGACAAGTGCATGTCAAAGTAATCAGTATTTCCTTTATTTAATAATGCTTTAAGGTCAGTATTAGACTGATAAGGTGTTCTAAACTTTATCGCATCGGCCCTGGCTAACTCTCCATCCAATGAGTCGCCAGTGGAGGCCCCCGTTACCACACCAATTTTAAAAGGCAAACCAGCCTGATGCTCGCTAGTAGCAAACTTAGCTATAGCAGTAGGTACATCTTTAGGAGAACCGGCAGGAGTAAAGCCGCTAAAGCCTACATTATCATTATGTTTCACAAAAGAAGCAGCCTCTTCGGCCGACATGAATGGTAGAGCCATATTATTTTATAATTTAAATTTTGTATTACATCTTTAATCAATTCAAAAGTAAATGGTTTAATTTCATATCTCTATGACAAAAGTCACTTTTTACAATCTCATTTGATAATATTTGCATAAGAGC
>CAZQEZ010000155.1:0-9254 GCA_964592475.1 uncultured Roseivirgaceae bacterium | reverse complement strand
GGCTGGCACTGCACCAGTTATTTCAAGCTAAATTTATCCTACTGCTAAAGTTCAGTTACGCACCAGGAGGAATCTCCCTCTAACCTTAGCCTGCCAAAAACCGGATTGAAAATCGAGGCCTTGTAATAATTTATTGCACTAATTGCTTTTCATAAAACCGACACAAATGCTTTAGCTGGCATTCCCCACATTTGGGTTTACGAGCCAGACAAACGTATCGGCCGTGCAAGATGAGCCAATGGTGCGCCTGGCCAAGGTACTCCTTTGGTATATGTCGTACCAATTGATTTTCTACTTCTAACGGAGTTTTGCATTTTGGCATGGCAAGCCCTAATCTTTTGGCTACTCGAAAAACATGAGTATCCACTGGCATGGTAGCTTGGTGGAAAATTACATTTGCTACCACATTAGCCGTTTTTCTGCCTACTCCCGGTAATTTCTGAAGATCTTTTACATCTTCAGGTACTTCATTATTAAATTCGGCCACAAGCATATTGGCCATTCCTATTAAATGTTTGGTTTTATTATTGGGATAGGAACAGCTTTGAATGTATGGAAATACATCTTCAAAAGTAGCTTTGGCTAGAAGCTCAGGAGTAGGAAAATCTCTGAAAAGATCAGGTGTTATCAAGTTTACCCGCTTATCAGTACATTGGGCACTTAAAATTACCGCTATTAATAACTGAAACGGCGAACTATATTGAAGTTCCGTTTCAGCATTAGGTTTTTTTTCTTTGAAATAATGTATAAACGCAGCGAAGCGCTCAGCTTTTTTCATATTAATTACTGACAGTATGCCAATTCATAGCTCTGGCATAATTCAATATGTTATTAACAGAGTACTCCGATGGTTCTTTTTCAACTTCATCCAGCATCGATTTCGATCTCACTATTCTTTTGTAAAAATCCATTAAATCGGGATCACACAAAAGTGCGGTTTGTATTTCACTGGTTTCTTCTTCGTTTGTTTCCTGATATGCTAATCTAATCACATCATCATGGGTAAAAGTTTTGATCATAGGCAATGTTGTTTTTCATCATTTTCTTTCTTAGGTTGATGAGAGCATATCTCATTCTTCCTAAGGCAGTGTTGATGCTCACATCAGTTGCCTCTGCAATTTCCTGAAAACTCATTTGCATGTAATGCCTCATTATAAGCACCTCTCGTTGTGCTTCGGGCAATTCCTGTATTAGTTTTCGCAGCTTACTATGGCTGTCTTTCTTTATTTGCACAGACTCGATGGAGTCTTCACTGAATTCCATGGTATTAAAAACACTGCTGCCATCTTCCATAACAATGGTAGGATATCTTTTTGCCCTACGGAAATAATCAATAGCAAGATTATGCGCTATTCTCATTATCCAGGGTAAAAACTTACCTTCCTCGTTGTACCTGCCACCTTTGATTGTATTTATTGCTTTTATAAATGTTTCTTGCAATAAATCCTCCGCTACATAATTGTCTTTAACAATTAAATAGATTGCAGTGTAAATTCTTGACTTGTGCCTATTCACAAGTTCTTCAAATGCTCCTTCACTTCCTTCAATAAACTTAGACACTAATTGTCTATCACTGAACTCATTCTTAATCATTTCAAATTACCTGTTTAGTTAACGTAGAGGTTTATATCATATTGCTATCGGGGTTAAATTAAACATATTGTTAAAGGCTAACTTCAAATTTAAATATATAACAATTATTATGCAAAACATGATGAATATTTTTATTAAGATATTTATTTATTTATAAAATTTTCTTATTCATACCCATCTGAAAAAGAAAATATTTTTCCTTTATTTTTCCTAAAATGGTAAAAAAGCTTATTTAGTTCCCAATTTTAATAATAATTCGTCACATTTGCTCAATATAATAAATATACAATGCTTCATTTGATGCATGAAATCATCGCTTATTTAACATTTTTTATTCAGGACTAAATTTTGCATTAATGCTCAATGACTATATGAAAAGCCATTATTGTGCCAAAATAACATAATATCAATCAAAATAATATTGAAAAATAACTTGACTAATTAAAATACCGCATAAACCCCAATGTAAGTTTGTATTTAATATTACCTTAAACTAATAAAAAATCAGCTTAACTGAAAAGTTGCTATCTAATAAATTGTAAACTATTGAAAAATAACAATTTAGGATTTAGTATAATTAGAATGGTAAATATAACTTTGCTTCAAAAATATTAAACCTAACTTTATAATATGAAAATTGCAGTTGTTGGAACAGGCTATGTAGGATTAGTAACAGGTACATGTTTTGCAGAAACTGGTAATCAAGTAACATGTATCGATATTGATAAGAATAAAATTGATAAGCTTAATAATGGACAGCTAACTATTTATGAGCCTGGCCTTGATACATTATTTGAGAGAAACATAAAACATGGTAGGCTGGCATTTACTACAAACCTTGTTGAAGGTATAGCTGATGCTAAAATTATTTTTCTGGCGCTACCTACTCCTCCGGGTGAAGACGGATCGGCCGATTTGAAATATATACTAAAAGTGGCAGATGACCTGGGCCCATTGTTAAAGGATTATACAGTAATTGTAGATAAAAGCACCGTACCCGTGGGCACAGCGGAAAAGGTAAGTGATCGAATTTCAGCTAATGCGAAAGTGGCTTTTGATGTTGTGTCAAATCCTGAATTTTTAAGAGAAGGTGTGGCAGTAGAAGACTTTATGAAACCCGATCGAGTAGTGATTGGTACTTCTTCAGATAAAGCACGCGAAATAATGGAACAGCTATACGCGCCGCTGGTACGTCAAGGTAACCCAGTCATATTTATGGACGAGCGCTCAGCTGAGCTTACTAAATATGCGGCCAATTCCTTTTTAGCTACTAAAATCACTTTCATGAATGAAATTGCCAATATTTGTGAACTACTGGGTGCTGACGTAGATATGGTAAGAATTGGAATTGGTACTGATTCACGAATTGGGAAACGATTTCTCTTTGCAGGTATCGGCTATGGTGGAAGCTGTTTTCCAAAGGATGTACAAGCACTGGTAAAATCTTCGCAGGAAGTAAATTATGAATTTAAAATATTGAATGCTGTAGAGGAAATTAATCAAAAGCAAAAGGTAAAATTGCTGGATCGGTTGAAAACTTATTTTCATGGTGATTTGAAAGGTAAAACCATTGCCGTTTGGGGATTGGCATTTAAGCCTTATACTGATGACATTCGAGAAGCTCCTGCTTTAATCAATATAAAGGAACTGTTAAAAATGGGTGCCAAAGTGCAAGCTTATGATCCTGAGGCTATGGAAAATGTAAGAAAACTTATGGGGGAGCAAATCACCCTATGCACTGATGAATACGACTCACTTAAAAATGCAGATGCCTTATTAATTATGACTGAATGGCCGGAATTCAGGACACCTTCCTGGGAAAAGATTGACACTATTTTGAAAAATAAAGTTATCTTTGATGGTCGAAATTTATACGAAGCTTACCTGATGAAAAAGTTAGGTTTCAAATATTTTAGCATTGGCAGACAAGACGTACTATGAGCAAGAAAAAAGTATTAATTACCGGAGCTGCCGGATTTTTAGGCTCCCATTTATGTGACAGATTCATAGCAGAAGGTTTTCAGGTAATCGGTATGGATAATTTACTCACCGGTTCAATGGACAACATAGAGCACTTAATGAAAAATTCAGATTTTGATTTTTACCATACAGATGTTTCTAAATATGTACATGTGCCTGGTGTACTACACTATATACTGCATTTTGCCTCACCAGCAAGTCCTATAGATTATTTAAAAATGCCCATACAAACCTTGAAGGTAGGCTCTTTGGGTACGCATAATCTTTTAGGTTTAGCAAAGGATAAAAAAGCACGCATTTTGGTAGCTTCTACATCGGAGGTTTATGGAGATCCTATGGTGCATCCACAAAAAGAAGAATATTGGGGAAATGTAAACTGTGTAGGACCTCGTGGCGTGTACGACGAAGCAAAACGTTTTCAGGAAAGCATGACCATGGCTTATCATACCTTTCACGGCCTTGATACTCGTATCATTCGTATTTTTAATACCTATGGGCCCAGAATGCGATTAAACGACGGGCGAGTGTTGCCGGCTTTTATTGGGCAGGCTTTACGGGGTGAAGATCTAACAGTTTTTGGCGATGGTTCGCAAACACGATCCTTTTGTTATGTAGATGATCTGGTAGAAGGAATATATCGATTGCTGATGAGTGATTATCACCTACCGGTAAATATTGGTAATCCCGACGAAATTACCATCAAGGAATTTGCCGACGAAATTATCAAGCTTACAGGAACTAATCAAAAAGTAATCTATAAAGATTTGCCTACAGATGACCCCAAGCAAAGAAAACCTGATATTACTAAAGCCAAAGAAATATTAGGGTGGCAACCTAAGTTTTCCAGAGCAGAAGGGCTCAAACCTACCTACGAGTATTTTGTAGAAAAACTAAAAAAAGATGGTAACAAATGAGTGATCAAAAGAAAATATTGATTACCGGTGGTGCAGGTTTTATAGGCTCTCACGTGGTTAGGCTGTTTGTAAAAAAATATCCTGATTATCAAATATTTAACCTGGATAATCTTACTTATGCCGGCAATCTGGAAAACCTGAAAGCCATTGAAAATGAGTCTAATTACACTTTTATAAAAGGTGATATAGTAGATGAGAAATTTGTTTTTCAGCTTTTTGAAAAGGAAAAATTTGACAGCATTATTCACCTGGCTGCTGAGTCGCACGTAGACCGATCCATTAAAAATCCAATGGAGTTTATCATGACCAATGTAGTAGGTACGGTCAATTTATTGAATGCTACCAAAGCTATTTGGAAGGCTGATGATTGTGAAGGAAAACTTTTTTATCATATTTCTACTGATGAAGTTTATGGATCCCTTGACGAAGGAGGTTATTTTCTTGAATCTACTTCATATGATCCCAAATCACCCTATTCCGCTGCAAAAGCCAGTTCAGATCATTTTGTAAGGGCTTACTACAATACATATAATGTACCAATTGTAATTTCCAACTGTTCCAACAATTACGGACCCAATCAATTTCCGGAAAAATTAATCCCGTTATGCATTAACAATATAAAAAATAATAAGCCGCTACCGGTTTATGGCAAAGGTGAAAACGTGCGTGACTGGTTATATGTAATTGATCATGCCAGGGCTATAGATATGGTTTATCATAAAGGTAAAATAGGTGAAACATACAATATTGGCGGTTTTAATGAGTGGAGTAACATTGCTTTAATTCGTCTGCTTTGTAAAGTGATGGATAAAAAGTTAGGAAAAGCCGAAGGCACATCAGAGCAGCTCATCACTTTTGTAAAGGACAGGGCCGGCCACGACTTGCGATACGCGATTGATGCTAATAAAATAATGAAAGAATTGGGATGGCAACCATCTTTACAGTTTGCCGAAGGGCTGGAAAAAACAGTAGATTGGTACCTCGAAAATGATGAATGGCTTCATAATGTAACTTCAGGCATGTATCAAAAGTACTACCTGGAACAATACGAATCATAAAAACCAAAAGCTATGAAAGGAATAATTTTAGCCGGTGGTTCCGGTACCCGGTTACACCCACTCACGCTGGCAGTAAGCAAGCAGCTAATGCCTGTGTATGACAAACCAATGATCTACTATCCATTATCAATATTAATGGTGGCTGGTATCAAAGAAGTATTAATTATTTCTACGCCGCACGATTTACCAAATTTTGAAAAATTGCTGGGCGATGGAAAATCCCTTGGTTGTTCATTTTCTTATGCTGTGCAGCGAAAGCCGGAAGGACTGGCACAAGCTTTTGTAATTGGCCAAGAATTTATTGCTAACGATAAGGTTGCTTTAATACTGGGGGATAATATTTTTTACGGGTCAGGGCTAATGAAACTTCTACAATCTCACAACGATCCTGATGGTGGAGTTATATTTGCTTATCATGTGCAAGATCCTCATCGCTATGGTGTGGTAGATTTTGACAATAATCAAAAAGCACTTTCCATTGAAGAAAAGCCGCGGCATCCTAAATCTAATTACGCGGTACCCGGTCTTTATTTTTATGATAATGAAGTGGTAGAAATAGCCAAAAATTTAAAGAAAAGTCCACGAGGCGAGTATGAAATTACGGATGTAAATAAAATTTATCTGAAAAAGGATAAATTAAACGTGGGCATCCTGAGTCGCGGAACGGCCTGGCTGGATACAGGTACTTTCGAATCGTTGATGCAAGCAGGCGAATTTGTAAAAGTAATAGAGCAACGACAGGGATTAAAAATTGGCTGTATTGAAGAAATTTCCTACCGCATGAATTTTATCAATAAAAGTCAATTAGAATCTTTGGCAGAGCCTTTGCAAAAAAGTGGTTACGGAGATTATCTGCTAAACTTAATTAAATAAACCCCGGATTAGGTTTCATCGCGCTCTTCTTTTATTAAAATTTTAATAGATTCATATCTTTCTACGCGGTGTTGGCCATTTATTCATGCTAAGTAAAAGCGCACAACGCGGCAGCAGCTATATTGTATGAAGGTAGCAGATTTATCGGTTGGCATTGCCAATTATTTCAATGGGATATTATGAAACTGAGAATAAGTGATAAGAAGTTTTCGCAAAAACTTTCGATAGGGTTGATTGGTTATAAATCAATTGTTATACTTTAATTATTTTTTTATGAGCGCGAAACTAACAATTTTTGACAATGGATCGGTGAAAGTAGATGGTGATTTTGAACTACTGGATCAGAATGGTAAGCCATATAATTTATCAGGCAAGAAAAATATTTTTTTATGTCGTTGTGGAAGATCATCTAACAAACCTTTTTGCGACGGATCACATAAAGGCCACTTTGAGCATAAAGCAGAAGCTTTTTAGTAGCAATCAATATTAAAATCATTATTCAATTCTCAGGCAAATAAAGAGCAAATTTTTTATATGGCAAAGCATATTTTAATTACAGGGGGCACAGGATTAATTGGTACTAAGCTCACTCATCTTTTAATTGAACGTGGCTATGATGTAGCACACTTGAGTAGGACTAAAACGGGTGCGGAGGAAATAAAAACCTATAAATGGGATATAAAAAAGCAAATAGTAGAGGAAGGTGCAGTAGAAAAAGCTCGTGCAATTGTACATTTGGCTGGTGCAAGTGTTGCTGGTAAACGATGGACTGAAGATTATAAAGAGATAATTTTAAAAAGTAGAACAGAGTCATCATTCCTTTTATATCAACGTTTGCAGCAAGTTAATCATGGTGTAGAAGCATTTATTGCCAGCTCAGCAACTGGGTACTACGGTGGAGATGCTGGCGATAAAATTTGTACGGAAGAAACGCGCGCTGGAGAAGATTTTCTTGCATATGTTACCCGCGAATGGGAAAGCAAAGTACAATTAGTAGATAAATTAGGGATAAGACGAGTTCAATTTAGAACTGGTATTGTACTTAGTGAAAAAGGCGGTGCGCTGCCCAAAATACTGCAACCTGTAAAGCTGGGCGTGGGTGCACCTTTAGGATCCGGTAAGCAATTTATGAGTTGGATTCACCTGGACGATCTTTGTGAAATGTATATACGAGCTATTGAAGATACTAACATGGAAGGTATCTATAATGCTGTATCTCCTAATCCAGTTACCAATAAAGACTTTACCAAAATAGCTGCTAAAACTGTAAATAAACCAATGTTTCTGCCTCCGGTACCAGCTTTTGCTTTAAAATTAGCACTGGGAGAGATGGCGCTTACCGTACTGAGTAGCCAAATAGTGAGCAGTAAAAAAATTGAAATGAATGGATTTAAGTTTAAATATCCACACCTGGGCGATGCATTGCAGGACTTATTGAAGTAATAGCTGTATAGTTAAAATAAAAATAATTTACAGGAAAAGTTTTTCTTGGCGTAATAATTGTGTACATTACAAATATTATTGCTTATTAAAATAAGGAGGCTCAGATTATGCAAAAGGTAAAGATTATTGTTATATTGAGTGTATTTGGATTAATATTATATGTTACTCACCAAATCGATAAAAATTATTTTTCTATTTTACAAGATAAATTTACTTCCATCTACGAAGATCGTTTGGTGGTAAAAAACTATCTTTTTATAATTTCTCGTCAACTTGAGCAAAAGAAAGATTATCTTATCAGCGAAAACCCTCAAAAGTTTGCTAATGACCATCGAGCAATTAATGATTCAATACAAGTATTATTGAATAAATTTGCTAATACCAGGCTAACGGAGCGTGAATCAATTCAATTAAACAAATTGCAGGAAAATTTTGATGCCCTATTATCAAAGGAAAGGCATTACCTTCAGGAATATTCTAATCTCAACCATGACGATTGGCATGCTTTATTTAACAGTCGTTACGAAAAAATCTGGCAGAACATGTATATTCTTTCAGAAATACAACTGACTGAAGGTAAAAGATTGATAAGCTCTTCCAATCGGGTGTTTAAAAGTTCAGACACACTTGCTTATCTGGAAGTTGGTTTTTTGGTGCTAATTGGCATTAGCTTCTATTTAATTTTAATTTACAAACCATCATCCAAGAAGAAAAAGAAGCAAGCGGTAGATTGAGCAATTTGAAAATTTTCCAGTAAGTTTAGTTATTGCAGCATTTATTTATTTTCCAAGTTATCTTATTTAAAATTTTTGAAAAAGATGCATAAAGTAAATAAGCAAGAAGATTGAAAAATAAGGCTCTATATGATTTATTGTGTGGATATACTTATTGGTAATTACAAGATGACAGGATTCACTCTTAAAATATTTCAATTTTATATATTTTAGACTTTTACTGTTCTGAAGCTAAAGTAGGGATTGAATTAGATGGAAGTGTTTATAAAGTATCAAATCAAAAATCAGGCCAGGGGGTGAGGAATAAGTTAAAAGTATAGCACAGCAAAATAAAGCTGGTCACAAATAGAAAAATGAATTATTAGTTTTATTAATTAGAAATAAAAATACAGATTAACTCCTCACCCCCAGTCTGCTGAAGCAGACTTTCCCCCTCTCCAAATGGAGAGGGGGCCAGGGGGTGAGGAAGAAAAGGGCTTAATTAGTGCAAATAATTTATTAAAGCAGAAATTTGATACAACTAAAGAATGAGAATATAAAGCAAAATAAATTTACTTGAAAATGTTGAAAACTCCTCACCCCCTGTCCGCCAGCGGACTTCCCCCTCTTAACTTGTCCACTTGTCCGACTTTTGGCGGAACGATGTAGACAAAGATTGT
>CAZQEZ010000154.1:0-9255 GCA_964592475.1 uncultured Roseivirgaceae bacterium | reverse complement strand
TTTTCATTTTCCATTTTTTCCAAACAATGTTCTGGTGCGAAACTTCAGTAATTAACTATACAAATCTTTTAGCTCTAGCTTTTTAATTCTACTACGGATAGCACCTGTAGTCCGGTTAAAATTCTTTGCTATGTCTTTTGCAGATTTGCCTTCACAATACATTACAGTTAGCGCTTCATCATCCTCTGCAGTCCAGGGATTATAAGCATTTCGGGGTAGCTCTTTTTGCTTTTCACGTGAGGATGTGATAACATCTTCCAGGGTTCTTTTGGCATTAATGTGGTAATAGTCTTGTACGTTTTTATCCATATCCCACTTATCAAGTAATTCCATTTCTTCATCAAAATCTTCCTCCTCTTTTACTTCCACAATTTCTACGTGCTGAGCGGCATTAAATCCTTCCGGCACTAATGTGCTTGGTATTACTATTTTATTTTGAGCCCTGGTTACCGCCACGTACAATAAATTGATTTCTTCATTCAGTTTTTGCATGAGCTGATCATTTTTCTTATTCTTATTATCATTCAGCAATTTTTCAATTTTAGATTTGTTAATAAAATCATTCACCAACGTTATCTCGTCATACTCCATGCCTTTACATCTATGCACAGTAGAAAATACAATGTCAGCGTTATCTTTATTTCCATCTTCAATATGACAAGCTTTTAAGTCTTGTATAATATCCGGAATTTCGTTGCCATATTTTTTTACTATTTCTACCATCATGCCCAGCTGTACATCTTCGGCATTTTTTACATATTCTTCCAGTTCCTCCATGCCTTTCATCTTTTTTATCAGCTGATCGCGAATCATTCGATGCTTTTTATTATAAAGGCTTAGTACATCATAAAGAGACGTTCCGTCATCAGCATAGGTGTAGCTGTTAATATTGCCCTCGAAATAAATAGTAATAGGTACCTGACTATGATTCATATACTCAATAGCCCTTAACAACAAACCCAGGTTGGTTCTGGCCAAGATCGCTCTGCTTTTAATATTTTTACTTTTCCCTTTACCGGTAATTTTTATTCCCGGTTCTTCTCCCAAAAGCTTTTTCATAGTCAATACAGCTATTCCCAGGTCAGCTATTTCCTGCGGGAACCGAAAGCTGGTGGTTAGATAATAGTTTTTGTAGTCGAGCTGTTGCAAAGAATTTACCGCGTAACGCCAGCCATAAATTTGCTGATGAGTATCTCCTACGATTACTTTTCTTGCTTTTTGTTTTTGAAAAATATCCAGCATAGCAGCAGAGGCATCCTGTCCTTCGTCAAATAAAATGTAATCGTATGGCAGTATTGGATTACCTAATTGGAATTTTTTCAGATAAAAATCATGAATTATTTCTATAGTTCCTTTATCCATTTTGGCTAAAAGTAACCTGGTTTGTCTTAAAATATAAGCATAGTTAGTTTTAACAAATGCTCTGGATTTAGGATCCGATAAAGTTTCATAATACTTCAGCTCATTTACTTTTGCTTTGTTGCTGTTGCAAAAATAACTGACAAATTGGTTGATATGCCTGGCTGCAATAAATTCACCATGCTTTTCTCCTCCTCCTTGCAGGCCCAGCAGTTCGGCTATTTCGTGGGTTTTGTAACCATGGTTTTTCAACTGGTAATTGTGTTTTGGCATTACATACCGAAAGGCCAGTGAATGAGCAGTTTCTACGGAAACATTGCGTAATCCCTGATTTGAAAATTTTGCAGTGGCCTCCAGTTTTACCGAACGGTTAAAAGCCAGGTACAAAATCCTGGCAGTTGCCGGTAACGAACGGGCAAATGCTATGATCGTAGTAGTTTTACCTGATCCGGCCACAGCATTTATCTTCAGGTCGCCTTTTGCCTTTATAATTTCTTGTTGCTCGCCTGTTAATTGCATTAGGAGTACATTTTGGCTCCTAAATATATAAATTTTATTTTTGAAAACAGCGCTTAGTCCCCACAATTAATTACAAATTATTCGAAATTTTTATAATCGGGTATTTACTACATTGTTGGCCAAGGCGCCAAAAGTATAAGCCAGTCCTACATTCAATTCAAAGTAAAAATCGGTAGCCAGGGCTCTTCGTTCTAACAAATTTTCCTCCAGGCTGGCATCACCCTTAGGTAAATACAGCTGATCATGAATCAGGCGGGCCTCAGCAGAAAACCGGACGAATAGTCCTTTGTATAAGCGTAAAGATAGATATCCTTCCAACGCAAGCCTGTTTTTACTTAAATTATGAAAATAATGAAAACCCTCTAAGTTTAATTCAGTGCCTCCCCGGGATTTTATAATTTCATGCTTTACTACTAATGATGACTCAATAGAAATTGTGAAAATACACAGTAAAGGTTTTATTTTAAAAGAGAAGCCATCCAAATAATAATCCGTTTTAAGGCATAGTTTTTGAACAATTTAAGTTAATTTGCACGTTATCAAGTTAAATTAATCGAGCACTATGCGAATTAAGCTTTATTTATCTTTAATATTTTTGGTTACCTTATTTAGTAATCTTCAGGCCCAATCTGACGATTATTATCAACTTATGGATAAAGGCAAGCAATTTATGGCTAACAATAATTTTAATCAAGCCAATGTTGTGTTCAGACAAGTGCTTACCCTCAACGTAGAAATTCCAGCCGAATTTTGCTATTACTTTGCCGAAACACTCTTTCAAATAGGTCAATATAAAAACAGCCAGGATTTTATTAATAAATATTATGAATTAACGGAAAGATCGGGTAAATTCATAAATGAAGTTAAAGCCCTTGAAGCTTTGCTAAAAGCACAAACCAGCAGTGCACGAACTTGCAATTTATGTGACGAACATGGATATATAAAAGGTACCTGTTCTACTTGTAAGGGAGAAGGGCATCTATCAGAAAATTGTGGTATTTGTTTTGGTAAAGGTAAGGTCAGTTGTACACTTTGTGCCGGTAATGGAGTGATTATTTTTGTAAATGTATTTGGTGCTCGTGAATATAATACCTGTCACCGTTGCGATGGCAAAGGATATGAAGCCTGCCCCCGTTGTGATGGCGACGGTACCGAGGAGCACTCTTGCCCCACTTGCAATGGTACTGGCTTTGTAAAGAAACGCACAGTTTGTGACCACGATCAACCTAATCCTTAATTTTAAAATGGTCTTTTAATACTTGTTTTGCAGCATTAAAGCCAGCCATACCATGTACACCACCACCAGGAGGTGTGGATGAGCTACAAATATACATTTGGCGATTAGAAGTTCGATATGGTGTTACTTTTGCCATAGGCCTGGTAAACAATTGTGTAATATCTTGTCTGCCACCATTAATATCTCCACCTACCAGATTAGGATTAAAAGTTTCCATTGCAGTAGTATTATGAATAGCCCTATGCATAATTATTTGTTTAAATCCCGGAGCTGCTCTTTCTACCTGATGTTCTATGGCTTCAGTCATATCTTTTTGGCTTTCGTAAGGTACGTGGCAATATGCCCAGCCAGTATGTTTGCCTGTGGGGGCTCTACTTGAGTCAAATACAGAATTTTGAGCAAGTAGCACATAAGGCTCGGGAAAATGTTCTCCCTGGTGAACTAATTTTTCTGATAGCTCGATAGATTTCCGTTCGAACCCTAAATGAATAGTACCGGCTTTTTTACAAATCTCATTGGCGAATGGTATTTGATCCGATAAAGCCCAGTCTATTTTAAAAATACCGGCACCATATCTATAATTACTTAATCTGCTTCGGTATAAGGTACTTAAATTGGTATTATTTATTTTCAATATTTGCTTGGGTGTTAAGTCCAGCAGCAAAACTTTATGCTTAGGCAATTGATTAACATCTTCAACTGCCTCATCCAGGTAGATAGTTCCACCAATATCCTGATAGTATTTTAATAACGCCTGGCTTATCGCGTTGGCTCCACCTTTTGGAAAAGGCCAGCCTACTTCATGAGCAAGTAAATTTAGTACCAGCCCAAATGAAGCAGAAGCTAAATTAGATAAAGGTAAAGTGGAATGCGCAGCAGCTCCGTAAAAAAACAATTTACTTTTCTCTTCTTTAAAATGTTTATCGATAAAAAAAGAAGCCGGTTGCAACGCCTTTAATCCAAAGCGCATTAAGGCCAGCGGGTGTGCCGGCCATTTCAATGGCCCTAAAACGTCGCTTTTAATTTTTTTCCAATCTTTTAACAAGCCACGATAAAGCTTTAAGTATTTGAAGCTATCTTTACCCAATTGGTTGGCTGTTGCTTCTACGTCCTGATAACAACCCACTGCTGATCCATCAGGCATCGGATGAGCAAACGCAACTTGCGGATGGATCCACTCCAATCCGTATTCTGATAATGGCCATTGGCTAAAAGCTGGTGAAGCAAAAGCCAATGGGTGAATTGCCGAGCCAAGGTCATGCTTAAAGCCGGGTAAAGTAATTGCTGCCGTTCGTGTAGCTCCCCCCGGCTCAGAAGCTTGCTCAAAAACAGCAGTTTTCAATCCTCTTAATTGTAAAGTGATCGCAGCGGATAATCCATTTGGACCACTTCCTACTATTACTGCATCTACTGCTCCTGGCATAGTTTTCATTTTTTTATCTATAACTCAACTAAAAATAAGTTATGCCTGTTCTATCTTGATTTAATTAAATTTCAAAATAACCACCATAACTATGGATTTCTAAATTAATCATTCCCAAATGACATTAGCTGAAAATCCCCGTTTTTACTAGTTGAAGTTTAATTATATTTAATTAAATTAGCCAATCCAAAATAAATCAATAAAAATGAATGTAAATTGCAAAAATAGCTTAAATATTGTCTTGGTGATAATTTTATTTTCCTGTAATGATGAAAATAACCTGTTAGGACCGCCTCAAGATCTAAAAATTAATTACCAAAAAGAAGCTTCATTAATTAATGAAGATCCACGATTTAGCTGGGAGCTAAATGACAAAACACCAGGGGCTCAGCAATATGCTTATCAGATATTAGTTTCAACTGACCCGGAAAAATTGGATACTGAAAATGCTGATGTTTGGAATTCTGGTAAAGTACTTTCTGCAGAATCAATCGGTATTATTTTTAAAGGAGAAAAATTAACCACCAATCAACACTATTTCTGGACAGTAAAAACCTGGGATAATGAAGAAAATGAATCTGATTTTGCTGACCACGCTTCTTTCAAAACCGGATTATTGGATCAAAAAAATTGGCAACCGGCCCAATGGATCGGGAGGGATACAATTCAATTCCCACCACGATCTATAGCCTTGCGAAAAGATTTTTTAATGGATAAAACAGTGAAAGTAGCAAGGGTTTTTGTGACAGGCCTGGGAAATTATGTACTTTTTTTAAATGGTGAAAAAGTGGGAAATGATAAGCTTACTCCAGGCTGGACTCATTATCCTAAGAAAGTACAATACCAGACCTATGATGTGACAAAACAACTGATCGAGGGCGAAAATGCAGTAGGAGCTTATTTAGGCAATATGTGGTGGAGTAGTGGCTTGGGTTGGAAAGGTGGAAAAACCTACGCCAATGGACCCCTTAGTTTATTATTTAAAATGATCATACAATATGAGGATGGCTCCACAGGGGAAGTAGTAAGTGATCAAAGTTGGTATTGGCATCAATCTCCAATCGTGGAAAATACATTATACAATGGTGAAACATATGATGCTCGGTTGGAAATGTATGGTTGGTCTGCACCAGGCTATGAAATGAATCGATGGCAGCAAACTGACTTAATCATTCATAACGATTCATTTCAATTGGTGGCTCAACAAGCTCCCACTATTCAGGTAACTGAAGAAATTAACCCGGTAAAGATAACAGAAGTGAAACCAGGAGTACATGTTTTTGATTTAGGTCAAAATATGGTGGGGGTTGCCAGGCTGAAAGTAAATGAACCAGCCGGAACTTCTATTATTATGCGATTTGCCGAATTGCTACACCAAGATGGTACTGTAGCACAAGAAAATTTGCGTTCGGCTGAAGTAGATGATATTTATATTTGTAACGGAAATGGTGAAGAAATATATGAGCCTTATTTTACCTATCATGGGTTTAGGTATGTACAAGTAGAAGGACTTACAAGTCCACCCGATGAAAGCACCATTACAGGAATAGTTTTTCATACTAATGCTCCTCGCACAGGTGAATTTGCTTCTGCCAATCAATTGCTGAATCAGATTAACACCAATATCCAATGGGGTACAAGGGGAAACTTTATGAGCGTACCAACTGATTGTCCGCAAAGAGATGAACGCCTGGGATGGATGGGAGATGCCCAGATATTTGCTGCCACTGCAAACTACAATTATAATTTGGCTTCATTTTGGCAAAAATGGCAAATGGATATTCTTGATGGTCAAGAACCGGCAGGATGGGTTTATGATGTAAAT
Organism: uncultured Roseivirgaceae bacterium; assembly: GCA_964592475.1. Lineage (GTDB taxonomy): Bacteria > Bacteroidota > Bacteroidia > Cytophagales > Cyclobacteriaceae > CAZQEZ01. The sequence continues at coordinate 2,892 of CAZQEZ010000154.1, read as the reverse complement.
CCTCCCATTGTAGTTGAGGGTCCGGCAAAGCCTGGATGGGGCGATGCAGTGGTAATCGTGCCTTGGGAAAATTATCGATTTTACGCCGACGAAAGGATATTACAGAATAGCTACACGGGCATGAAAGCTTGGGTAGATTATATGCAAGATCAAAGCCAAAACTATATTTATGAATGGGGCGATACTGACTGGGGTGGCTATGGCGATTGGGTAGCAGTAGAAGAATCACCGGGTAAACCAATAGGATGCGCCTATTACTACTACTCATCAAAACTATTATCTCAAATAGCGGAAGTACTGAAAAAAAATGATGAGTACGAGTACTATAAAAATTTGGCTAAAAACATAGCTTCGGCTTATCATTCAAAGTATTTTAACACTGAGTTAGGTCAATATGAGGGTGCAACCCAAACAGCCAATTTATTACCGGTTGCTTTTGGCATTACCCCACCAGAGCTTAGAGATGCAGTAGTGGGGAAAATTGTAGAAAACATAAAGGCTAGAGACAATCATTTAACTACAGGATTTTTAGGCACAAAATATTTGTTACCCATCCTTTCAGAATATGGTCATCATGAGCTTGCTTACAAAATTGCTACTCAAACAACTTATCCTTCTTGGGGCTATATGGTTGAAAAAGGTGCTACCACAATGTGGGAACTTTGGAATAGCGATACGGAGCGACCAGAAGGAATGAATTCCAGAAACCACTTTGCTTATGGGACAATTGGCGAATGGTTTTTTGGCTACCTGGCTGGAATAAGACCCGTGTTTGAAGAGCCGGGGTTTAAAAAATCGATTATCGCACCATTACCGGCAAAAGATTTGCCATGGGCGCAAGCAAGCCTGCATACACCTTATGGCGAACTGGCCAGTAGGTGGGAGCAAAGGGATAATGTATTGAAGATGGATGTAACAATACCCGCCAATTGTTTGGCAGAAGTTCGGTTGCCAAAATTAGGCAAAAGTAAAGTTGTGGTAAAAGAAACCAATAGTGTGCTTTATGATGGCAAGCAAAAAAACAAAAAACCCGGAATAAAATTTTTGAAAGAAAATAATAATGAAGTGATTTTTGAAGTGGGAGGGGGTAGCTATCTTTTTTCTATCCAGTAATTATGTATAAATGAGCAATATTATTTGGCATATGATGCTATTTTATGTCCTTCAATTATCAAAATGTTTGATTTGCAATTATTCTTGTTAGCGTCCAAAAGCTTACTCCGATAACAAATTATAGTTTTAAAACTTTTATTTATGAAAGTTAATGCTAATTAGATGAAATTTAGTTTAATTTGCCATAAATATTAACTCAATCAAACACATGAATACAATAGAAGAAAAGATACAATTATCGGATAAGAAAAAAAACGAAAAATCAAAAGCTGTGGATGTCAAACTACCGGTAGGAACTAAGGTGCTTTGGCTATTGAACAAGAAGGAGTACACAAAAACAAATACTGAAAAACCATTTTCGCGTTGGGAATCGCTTAATGGAGGAGTTTTAATGATTGATGACAACAGGGTATTAAGAAAGGAAACATTTAAAGTATTAGATGAAAGTGAAAATAAATAATTAATTAATTCAGCGCCATTTCATATGGCGCAATGGCATCTTTTCTTACCATCATTACCATAGTACTGCACATGAAGTTTTGGCTGTTTATCAAGGTTCAGTGAAAGTTCAACTTGGTGGCCCTCAGGGAATTGAAGCCATCTTGAAGACAGGTGACGCTGTAGTAATACCTGCAGGTGTGGCACATAAAAATCTTGAGAGTAGTAGTGATTTTGCCTGTGTGGGCGCTTACCCACCCAATCAAAAATATGATATGAATTACGGTAAAATAGGAGAAAGGCCTGCTGCGGATAAGAACATTAGAAAAGTACCCATTCCCGAGGTAGATCCAATAGAAGGTGCAAAAGGAGTACTTACGCAAATTTGGAAGCAATAACTAATCCTGAAATTGCAATTTTTACAGATGGAAGCGCTAATCCGCGATATAAATTAGGAGCATGGGCAGCTTTAATTAAAGCAACAAATTCCGTTGTTATATCCGGTTGCGATGTTGAAGTTACTCACCAGCAAATGGAGTTAAAAGCGGTATTAGAGGCATTGAAATATCTTGAGGCAAAATCTCTTCTGAGCAGGATAGTTATCTATACTGATAGTCAATATGTAGCTGATCTCCCTATTAGAAAAAACAAACTATATGCTTGTAATTTTATAACCTCTAAAGGTACTGCAATAGCTAATGCCCAATTGTTGATAAAAATTTATAAATACCTTGAAAAACAAGATGTACATTTCATAAAAATACCGGCTCATCAGAAAAAAAACACAGGTTACAACGAAAATAGAATGGTAGATAAGCTTACCCGAAAACTAGTGCGTGAAAAAGTGAAAAAAAATGAAAAATCTTTATAAATTATTTTTTGCATGCAGATACTCTCTGATTTTATTTATTTTATATCGAGCATATTCAGTATATTCATTATCTTGCTTCACGTTATCTAGGTAGCGTTCATAATATCTTAAAGCAATACTTTTGTCCTTATAATATTTTTCGGAATTTATTGCCAGTTTATATAATAAAATATTTATTTGGCTATGTTCATATGCTTTTTGATAGGCTTTTACAGCTTTGCCATTCTTTCCATTATTTTCATATAGCTTTCCCAAGCTTATATAATAGCTATGAATATTATTAGATATCCCTCTATTGATAGCCATTTGAAAATGCTTGATGGCTAGATCTTGTTTTTTTTGTTCATCATAAACCATTGCCAGATAATAATGTGTTAGCTCAGTATCTTCTTCTTTATCTATAAGAAAATGAAACCACTGCTCCGCCTTTTCCCATTTTTTTATTTGTTTATTGGCCATACCCAATAAGT
>CAZQEZ010000153.1:0-9292 GCA_964592475.1 uncultured Roseivirgaceae bacterium | reverse complement strand
CTGTAGTAAAATTATCTGATACCTATATAGACATTTTCATTGCTACTGTAGGATCAGTCTATTATCCTAAAATTTCCTCTCTGATATTTAATTCAAATCATTTGCGTAGATACTTACGAGAGATGTTGTCTATTGTACTCCCTTTTTCTATTATCGGTCTGCTTGCTCTGTACTTTTTGCGCGATACTGCAATTCTCGTGTTTTTTAATGAGGAATTTAAGGATGCTGCCCATCTTTTCCGTTTTCAATTGATAGGAGATTTTTTCAGTATAATAAGTTACTTACTTACTTTCATTATTGTAGCTCAAGCTCGCACCGTTTTATTCATACTATTACAAGCGGGGTCTGCTATATTTTACATTGGGCTGGTTGTATTGCTTAGCCAATCGCATAGCATTGAGGCTATCCCCCTTGCGCATGCCATCCGGTATGGATTGTTCCTTGTGGTGTTGATAGTATTAAACAAAAGGATACTGTTATGATAATCTTCAGGCAATATACGGCTTACAGGCAGTCAATTAACCGCATTGGCTCATTTAACCTCGATATCGCGCATTCAGTCATTAGCCTCTAAAAGCATTGTTTGGTTTTCTAATTAATTAATTATATTAATTGAAAGGGTATGTAAGTTTGAATTTAAAACAAGAAGCTGAACCTGGCCTGTAAGTAAGAGGATTTTACACAATTTGCCAATCCTATCCACAAATTAACCATAGTAAAGTCCTGTAAAAGAACAATTAAGTAACTACCAATGATTAAAACTTTTTGCTTAACCAACTACTGTAATTTAAAGCAATCATTCATTTTACAGCCAACTTGCTTTGTAAGATATTATAATCTTTTATATTTAATCAAATTCATAATAATACTACCTTTGTTTTAAAAAAAAGCCATGAAAAAAATTGTATACTTTTTACTGGTATTACTTTTTGCTCAATGTAGCGAAGAAGAAATACAACAATTGCCAGACCCTACCGATAACACGCCTACTATTCCCATTCCGAAAGCATCGGCTACGACTACCAACACTGTAGCTATTGAGAGAGATTCCATTAGAAATCTACTATTTATAGGTATGGGAGATTATCTCAACATAGTTGACATTACCAACCCTGAGATTCCAGGCTATAAAGCAGGTTTGAAAGTGGGTGGCTCCATTGCCAAAATAAGATACAATGCTTACAAACAGCAAATTGCCATTTCAAAAAGTGAAGGCGGTTTAGATATTTATAATGTGGCAGTAGCCAATGCCCCTGAAAAGCTTGCCAGTTATAAGCAGCCTTCTTCCGATGGAATAGTGCAACTTTCTAAAACAGTTTCTTATCGGTCAGATCCTAAAGTAACCGATGCGGTAATTTACAAAGATGTGGTGCTGGCTGCTTGCTCTCCTTATGGCTTAAGAGTGCTTAGTGCAGATTTGAAAAAAGTTGTGGATGATTATTCCTCTGAGGAAAATACCATTGGCTCAGGCAGTAAAGTTATAGCCGTGGTAAGTTCATCATTGCTGGTAGATGAAAAAAGAAAAAAGGCTTATCTGACTTGTAGCAATAGCGGAATATTAATTTTCGACATTAGCAATACAACTGATATCAAGCGGGAAGAATTTTTCTTTATTGGCGGATTACCTGGTAATTTGGCAACTTTCCCCGCAAGAATGAATGATCTGGCAATAGGTGGAGGTAAAATGGTGGTACCTACTATTACCGGTGGACATGGAAGTAACCCTTTTAATCCTACAGAAATATTTGACATGACCCAACCACCCAATAAAATTAAGGAGCACCGCTACATGTACGCCCGGGTGAAGTCATCTGAAGGCAGTGTAGATGCCCTACCGCAAAGGGTAGCAGTGAGCAACGACGGATCAAAATTTGCAGTAATTGTTAATAATATTTTTTCCGATACCAAAAAGTTCGACTTAAAGCTAGCCCTGTTTACCTTGAAAGGTACTGTTTCAAAAAGCTATGAGGGGTTTGCTGAAAAAGAACATAAATTAACCGGTACAGAAGCAGAGGCAGTAATGACGAACAATCATGTGTTTGTAATTGCAACAGATGGTAAACTTTCTGTTTTTAAAATTGACAATATTTCAGCTTCCAAACCTGTGGTGGAGAAGTATTTGCCAAGTAATTAGTTAAAAGTAATATTCACCAAAATAAAACCGACTCCAATTATTTCGGAGCCGGTTTTACAAATTCAGTTAATAAAATTAATCTTTATATGCTTTGTTTAATGCATGGTAAACAAGCCCTATCATTTTTCCTGCAGCGTATTTGAATTTCTTCGTTCTACCGGGTAATCATTCTTCAACTCCACCAGGTTATTTTTATTATTTTTTCCTTTAGTGAGACTAAAGGCATCATAAATTTTACCATCCGGGGTATAGCTGTTATAAATTAATTCATTGCCATTTATTTCCATCACCTGGTACAGCTGTGTATTTTCTGCCTTGCGTAGCATCCAATCCTGCTCTGTTAGGTCATACATTTTTTCGCCACCTACTGAGACCAGGTAAAGAGCACCTTTTTGTTCTTTGTCAAGAAAACCACGTGCATATGTATGGTCGTGGCCTTGTAATACCAGGTCTACTTTATGTTTCTCAATGATAGGTTGCCAATACTCCACTACTTGCTCATTTTGTCTGCCTACCACGGCATTACGAATAGGATGGTGAAAAGCAAGTATGTTCCAGGTTTGTTTGCTGTCTGATAAAACCTGATCGAGCCAGGTGGCCTGCTCCTGCCAAAATTGATTAGAATTGAGTATAATAAATCGCGCGTGCTGGTAATCGAAATAGTAGGCCTGGTCCTGAAGTGTGTCCAGCGGGGCGTTTTTAAAATAATTAAATTGTGGCTGCCAGAATTTAGAAAAACTTTCTTTAAATCCTTTTTCATTTTTGTTATACTCGTGATTGCCAGGTAATACCAAAGTAGGCATACTGCTGTGAATAAAATTTCCCGCTCTAAACCATTCTTCCCACTCGTAATTATTGTCGGCATGGTTGATCAAGTCGCCTACATGCAGGATAAAACCGGCATCAGGAGCCCTGGCATAAGCTGCCCGGATCACTCGCGACCAATGAGAAAATACTTTGTTTTGGGCATCGCCCATGTAAATGAATTTAAAAGATTGCTTGTTTTTGCTCGCGGTAGTGAATTGAAACCATTCACTCCAGTAAGTGCCATCGCCTACGCGGTAAAGATATTGTGTTTCGGGTTGTAGATTAGTAAATTAATTTATATCTGCCGCATTTCCTTTTATCAATAAACATGCATTCTGTTTTATGCCTTAAAAAAACCCTTGTGGTGAAGTCGGAATATAAACAAAAGCTGAAATAAAGCTGTAATTTTAGTCCACATGAAAACCATCTAAAATCAATTACCCACAAAATTTAGAGTATGCCCTCATAAAATCATCTCCTGTTGTCCTCATCCTCCATCATGCTCAGGTAACTATAGTAACGTGTCACTGATATTTCGTCGTTATCTACAGCCTCTCTTATAGCACAACCAGGTTCATTTACATGCTGGCAGTTGTAAAACTTGCATTCACCAAAGCGCTCACGCATCTCCGGAAAAAAATGGCTGATTTCTTCTTTATCAATGTCGATCAGCCCTAATTCTTTGATTCCAGGTGTATCAATTACAAAGGTATCCTGGTTCAATTGAAACATTTCGGCGAATGTGGTGGTATGCACTCCCTTATCGGCAAAAGTAGATACTTCCGAAGTTTTGAGTTCGAGGCTCGGATAAAGTTTGTTTAATATCGTGGACTTGCCCACACCGGAATGCCCGCTGATCAACGATTTTTTGCCTTTTAAAGTTTGTTTAAAAGGTTCCAATCCATCTTCATTTTTGGCAGAAATGAGCAGGCACGGATAGCCCAGAGGTTCATAGATGCTTTTTAGCTCATCAAATTGTTGTAAATGCTGTGGGTCATAAAGATCTTTTTTGTTAAAAACCAGTAAAGCCGGAATACGGAACGCCTCCGCTGCTACCAGGAAGCGATCGATAAAACCGATAGATGTTTTGGGGAAAACTAATGTTACAATGCAGATAGCCTGATCAAGATTGGCTGCCATAATATGGCCATGACTGGTCTTGTGTGGCGATTTGCGAATAATATAGTTTTCCCTGGTCTTTACAGCAACAATAATTCCCTGCTTCTCATTTTCCTGTTCCAATTCAAAATCGACCAGGTCTCCCACGGCCACCGGATTGGTTACTTTGGCCTCTTTCAATTTAAGCTTACCTCTTACCCGACACTGGTAAATCTGATCCCTATGCAGTACCTCATACCAGGAACCTGTCGATCGCGTTACTAATCCTTCCATACTATAACAACATTTTTTGGGCCAAATCAATCACTTTCCGGCTGCCACCAATATTACTTTTTACATAATTGCCGGCAATGGTTCCCATTTCTCTTATCCTTTTTTCATCCTGCACCAGGGCCTCTATTTCTTTTTTAATGGTATCGGGTTGATGAGGTAATGCTAAAGCTCCACCCAACTGCTGCAAATCAATGGCTTCTTTGAACTTTTTATTAGTTTCATCTTCACCAAAAAGTACCGGCAGCGCAAATGTGGCGGCTTCCAGGGTGTTGTGCAAGGCTTTACGAAAAGCGCCGCCAATGTAGGCCAGGTCTCCGTATTGGTACAAAGAGGAAAGCATACCAATGTTATCTATGATCAAAACATCTATATTTTTCATTTGATCAATACTAGCTTGCGAGAATCGTACGGTGGTTCTGTGTATTAGCCTTTCCATGTGGTTTAGCTCACCGGAGCTGATATTGTGAGGAGCAATGATGTATTTTAAAGGAATTGATGTATCATTAATAGTATGGTACAGCACATCCAGGTCGCTGGGCCAGGTACTTCCCAGTACCAATACTTTAAGATTATTACTCAGAGATGCAGCAACCGGTATTTCTTTTGGCTTGGTGTACACCTGATACACCCGGTCAAAGCGTGTATCGCCTCCAATACTTGATTTTTCGTAATTGATGCTTTCCAGAAGTTTCTGAGAATTTTCATCCTGTACAAATATGTGATTGAAGTTATTTAAAATTCTGCGGTAAAAACCTCCATAGGATTTAAAAAAGATAGTGCCAGGCCGAAAGATCATGGAAAATCCTATCAACGGAATATTTTTTACTTTTAACTCTTTGATGAAATTATACCAGAATTCATATTTTACAAAAAAAGCAATGGCTGGATTTGCTAAATTCACGAAATGCTGTGCATTGGCAGGTGTATCTACAGGAAGATAAAAAATATAATCTGCTTTTTCGTAATTTTTTCGAATATCGTAACCTGAAGGAGAAAAGAAGGTGAGCATAATTTTATATCGGGGGAAAGCTTCGCGAAATGCTTCAATTACCGGACGACCTTGCTCAAATTCGCCCAATGATGCACAATGAAACCAGGCAATCGGCGCCGTATTTTCCATCATGGCCAGTTCAAGCTTTTTAAACATCCCTTTTCTGCCTTTGAAGAAAGATGCTGCCTTGCCATTAAATAAAGCAGCTGACCGGCCCAAAATATTGAAAAACTGGATGAACAGGTTATAAAGAAATTGCCCCATAAAATTTCCTTATTTTTTAAAACCAACAGTTGTTCCCCGATAGCCGCTTTTTTCTACTTCTTTGGCAGAAGCGAGTACTTTTTCTTTCAATTGTTGCTTTAAGATTTTTAAATTTTCGGCCACCTGTTCATCAAAAGTACTGACAATCTGTGCTGCCAGAATACCGGCATTTTTTGCACCATCCAGTGCTACTGTGGCCACAGGCACCCCGCCAGGCATTTGTAATATAGAAAGTATCGAATCCCATCCGTCAATGGAATTGCGCGATTTTACCGGTACGCCAATTACTGGCAAAATAGTAGATGCCGCTACCATACCCGGTAAATGAGCGGCACCTCCGGCGCCAGCAATTATTGTCTTTAATCCCCTATCGTGAGCTGTAGTAGCGTATTGGTACAATCTTTCCGGTGTACGGTGTGCCGACACTATTGATATTTCATAAGGAACTTCGAGCTGCTCGAGTATTTTTGCTGCCTCTGACATGACTGGCAAATCAGATTGGCTGCCCATTATTACACCTACAAGTGGCTTTTTCATGCAATTACTTTTAAATTTTCTTTTACAAATTTGGCTTTTTTGCGCAAATAATTGATATCATTATCTATTACTGTTACGTGACCCATTTTCCTATAGGGTTTAGTTATTTTTTTACCGTACAAATGTACATGAACACCTGAAATAGCCATCACTTTCTCTAATCCATCATAACGAGCGGGGCCTGTATAGCCATCTTCACCTAATAAATTGACCATGGCTGCCGGTATTCTATTTTCAGTAGCCCCTAAAGGTAAATTTAAGATAGATCGTAAATGTTGCTCAAATTGCGAAGTAATATTTGACTCAATTGTGTGGTGACCACTGTTGTGCGTACGAGGAGCAATTTCATTTACCAGGATGTTTCCATCTTTTTCCAAAAACATTTCTACTGCCAGCAACCCGATCATGTCGAGCTTTTCAATTATATCAACAGCAATTTTTTGGGCCTTTTCAGCTACCTCTTTACTTATACTTGCAGGGGCAAAGAGATACTCCACAAGGTTGGCTTCAGGATGAAAAACGAGTTCTACCACAGGGTATGTTACCACCTGACCTTGCAGGTTTCGGGCCACGATTACTGAAAGCTCTTTTTCAAAGTCGATTAACTTTTCTAAAACGCCCGGAGCATTGAATGCCTTTGGCAAGTCTGATTCTGTTAAAATTTTCTGTACGCCGCGACCATCATACCCCTCAGTACCCAACTTGTGCATAGCCGGTATAAAAGATTTATTAGCAGCCACATCATCCTTATTGTCAGTCAATAGAAAATCGGCAGTGGGTATATTATTATCTTTATAAAAGCTCTTTTGTAATCTTTTATCCTTTATCATTGAGATGATATGGGGCTGTGGATATACTTTTACTCCTTCTTCCGACAATTTTTGTAAAGCATCCGCATTTACATTTTCAATTTCGATAGTGATCAGGTCACAATTTTTGCCAAAGTTATATACCGATTCATAGTCCGTAATACTTCCCTGAAAAAATTGCGTGGCTAATTGACTACACGGAGCATTTATATCGGGATCCTGGATTAAAACATTCAAGTTAAGATCTATAGCTGATTGGATTAGCATGCGACCCAGTTGGCCGCCACCCAAAACTCCTAGTTTAAAATCAGGATATAGCATGATTTAATAATTTAATTAATAAATATTTCGAATATTCACATACAAAGCTACGTTAAATTTGTTAACAGAATAAAAAATGGATTTTTTAATTACTTTTTTCAATATTATCGAATAATTTTGGCCATTAAGCGTTTATGATGGTAAATTATTTGGTTTAAGCCATATTCCATAGATTAATTTCCAATAGTATTTATTAAATTATTTTAAAAAAAAGCTGATTATCAACTTTAAATTGCAGCGATAATGAATCAAATGATTAAATTAGATCACATCGACCGTAAAATTTTAACAATTTTACAAGCTAGTGCCAAAATTACCAATGCACAATTAAGCAAAGAAATAGGATTGTCTCCCGCGCCTACCCTAGAAAGAGTTAAAAAACTAGAAAATGGTGGTATTTTAAAAAGTTACCATGCAAAAGTAGATACTGACAGACTTGGTTTAGGTGTAAGCACTTTTGTGCTAGTTTCTTTAAAAGGACACAACAAAGACAATATTGATATTTTCCTAGCTGAAATCAATCAAATAGATGAAGTAATTGAATGTCATCATATTACTGGCTCTGGCGACTTTATATTAAAAATAATTGCCAAAAACATAGGCTCTTATCAAAAGTTAATGCTTGAAAAGGTAAGTAATATTAATGTACTAGACAACATGGAGTCGATGGTAATACTAAGTACTTTTAAAGATAGTAAAGTAATTCCAATACCAGAATAGCCAAAATTTAAATGGCATTAGAAGAAAAAAATCAGATTCTCGACGATAAGTCGATCCGTCAAAAAATAAAACGGATTGCTTTTGAGATTTATGAAAGAAACTTTCAGGAAAATGAGCTTTTGCTTGCCGGTGTGGTAGGTGAAGGCTATGTTTTTGCTGAGCTTTTGCATAAACAACTCAATAATATTTCCCCTTTCAAAATACAACTAGCAAAAATTACATTGGACAAGGAAGCTCCACTTAGTGGAGAAGTGAGTCTCGATGTAGATTTGGCAGTAATGCAAAACAAAACAATTATTATTGTAGATGATGTTTTGCATACCGGCCGCACATTTATGCAAAGCCTAAAACCTTTTTTGGATATTGAAATAAAAAGAATTCAAACAGCCGTTTTGATCAACAGAAGTCATAAAATGTTTCCGATAGCTGCCGATTATGTAGGGTATGAATTGAGCACTACCATAAAAGAAACAATAAAAGTGGCTTTAGAAGACGAGAAATTAGCTGTTTTTTTATATTAAATTTTTAGTTACAACCGCTTAATTTTCAGATTGTTAGTTAAAAATAATATTATTTTAAGATTTAATAGTACTAATATATTGCATATTTATACTCATAATGTAGCAAAAATATGCTATATTTGATATACTATTAACAGAAGTTGCATGCTATATGACCGCTAAATTAAAGTTTTTACTAGAAACAAAAGCCATTCTAAAAAGCGTTTTTTCATAAGTTGAAAAAATAATCTTATGCCCAAGACCAGAAACCATAAGAATGTTTCCGAATATTTAGAAATTGCCTCTGAACTGGCCAATGTTGGCTTATGGGATTGGGATATTTCTCAAGAGAGTATATTCCTCACCGGGGAATGTAAGCGGATGCTAGGCTATGGGGTCAATGATGAATTGGATATAAAGAATAAATTTCACCTTCTTGTGCATCCTTACGATATTGAAAAAGTAAATAATATAGTGAAAGGAGGCCTGCTGGGCTTGTTTGATAAGCAGGAAGTAGAACTTAGACTTTTTGAAAAGAAAGGTAGCTTTCGTTGGTACCAGGTTAAAGCATCAATTGATACTGATGATTTTGGAAATGTAGTAAGAGTTACTGGCTCGCTTTCGGATATTACAGAAAGAAAAACCATCGAAGATAACCTTAAAGAGAATGAAGAGCGGTATCGAAATCTATTTGAAAACAACCTTATTGGTATCGTAAGAATAGACTTGAAAAGTGGAAAAGTTATTGAAGCCAATAATAAGGGGTGGAAAATTCTGGAAGGTAATCCAGAGGAGCATTACAATATTTTTGATAAAT
>CAZQEZ010000152.1:0-9306 GCA_964592475.1 uncultured Roseivirgaceae bacterium | reverse complement strand
TGTAACATCTTAGTAAACCGGAAAGGCGGTGCTGAAAGGTACCGTCTTTTTTGTGGGAGCTACCACAATTTTTATGGGTAAAGGTCTAAACTTTTATGATAGAATAATATCTTTGTTCTTATAAACTCCAAACAAAAAGACGATGATTAGCATCGTCTTTTTGGTAATTATTTTATAAGAAATTTTATTAGAGTTCTTTAATTAATCCCTTTCAATTCCTTACCCGATGTCCTTTTTTCTTTTTACTACGCTTCCACTTCTTGTCGTCTTGATAGCTGAAGCGTTCTTTTATTAGCGCTTTTTTGTCTTTTTCCTCGGCAGGTTTTTCTTTCGATATTTCTATCGCCAGGGTAGTGCCATCAAGATCCTGGCCGTTTAGAGCTTGCATCACCTGATTTTCCATGCCGTTTTCTATTTCAAAGAATGAGAATTTCCGAAGTATTTCTATTCTCCCTATTTGGGTATCTGCCGAGTCAAGGCTGTCGTTGATGATACCCAGCAACCGAGCCGGGTGCAAGTTATCTTTGCTACCTGCATTGATAAACATACGAGTAAAGCCTTCGCTTTGCTGTCTGCCTTTTTCCTGCTTGCCTTTGCTTTTTTCTTCTTTGGCATTCAGGTCGCGGGCATTTTGGTAATAGGCCAAAAACCGATTGAACTCTGCGGAAACAAAATGCTTGATCAATTCTTCCCGACTTAGCCAGCTCAGTTTTTCAAAAATGTCTGGTAAAAACGGAGCAATCTGCTCTTCGTTTATCTCAGTTTTTTCTATTTTATCAATCAGATTGAAAAGCTGCTTTTGACAAATATCTTTGCCTGTTGGTACCGCTTCTTTTTTGAAACTAACCTTGGCTGATTTTTCAATATCCTTTATTTTGTTTATTTCACGTTTATGAATGATGGCAATAGAAGTACCACTTTTACCGGCGCGGCCTGTACGACCACTTCTATGCACATAGCCTTCATTATCGTCGGGCAAATTGTAATTGATCACATGTGTTAAATCATTTACATCCAATCCCCTGGCGGCCACATCTGTAGCAACCAGCATCTGCAAATGTCTACTGCGAAAACGACCCATTACTTCGTTTCGTTGTGCTTGCGTAAGCTCTCCATGCAGCGAGTCAGCATTATAGCCGTCTTGCATTAGCTTATCAGCTATTTGCATGGTGTCTTTTCGAGTTCTGCAAAATACTATTCCGTAAATGTCAGGATTGATATCGGCAATACGCTTCAGTGTTTCGTAGCGATCTTTGGCTTGCACCAAGTAAAAAATATGATTTACATTTTCTGCACCTGCATTGGCAGCAGCCACTGAAAACTCGGCCGGTTGGTGCATGTATTTTTTGGCAATATTCTTAATATCCTTAGACATGGTAGCCGAATATAGCACTGACTGCTTTTGCTCGGGAACAGAAATCAAAATCTCATCAATTTCTTCTTTGAAACCCATGTTCAGCATCTCGTCGGCTTCATCCAATATTAGTCTGCTTAAGTTGCCCAGGTTTAATTTTCTTCTTTTGATCAAATCTCGGGCTCTGCCAGGAGTAGCCACTACTACTTGGGCACCTTTATTAAGCGCTTTTATTTGTGTCTCTATACTAGCACCTCCATAAACTGCCACGATGGCAACATCAGGACGATACTTAGCAAAGCTTTGCATATCTCTGGTGATTTGTAAACAAAGTTCACGAGTAGGGCATAAAATTAAAGTTTGAGTATTTTTATTATTACCATCAGTAAGTTGTATGACAGGTAATCCAAAAGCGGCAGTTTTACCGGTGCCTGTTTGCGCAAAAGCCACCAAATCTTGATCAGAAGATAAAAGGTGTGGGATGGTTTTAATTTGAATAGGGGTGGGTTTTTCGAAACCAAGGTCCTGGACTGCCTGAATAATATTGTCTTGCAGACCAGTTTCAATAAATGATGTCATAGAGTAATTTTTTCAATTAAATGCAAAGTTGCTCCTTTATTTTAGCAATTGCTAAGATTCAGAACTTTTATTTTTGGAATTAGCAACTAATCACTCAATCTATTAAAAATACTAAAAGGTTAATTGGTAAATATTTATAAATAATTTGGCATTCCATACGTCAATTTCAACTATTTTCGCCTTCCTAAAAAATAATCTACCTTTGTCGCATACGTTAATTTAGATCGTGAAGCTTACATTAAAATCTAACATCCTAAAACTGGCATTGTTTGCCACCGGTTTGTCCGGAATTGTGGCTGAATACATCCTGGCCACATTAGCATCGTTCTTTATTAGCGATTCTGCTACTCAATGGACGCTAATTATATCTACCATGCTTTTTTCTATGGGGCTAGGCAGTAGGCTGAGTAAATACATCGAACGCAACTTGCTACAAAAGTTTATTATAATTGAGTTTTTGCTTAGTATTCTTACCGCCTATTCTTCATTAATTGCTTATACTGCATCTGCGTATACCATTTATACCGGGGCTATTATATACGGATTGGCCATACTTATTGGCTTACTTATTGGCATGGAAATCCCCATGGCAATGCGGCTAAATCAGGCCTTTGAAGAGCTAAAAGTAAATGTAAGTGGTATTTTGGAGCTGGATTATTATGGAAGCTTGGCTGGTGGTATATTTTTCGCTTTTGTAGGTTTACCAATTCTCGGTCTCACTTATACACCATTCGTTTTAGGTTTTGTTAACTTTTCGGTTGCTATTGTTTTATACTTTATATTATACCCAAAATTAATTGGTGGAAGCAAAATCAGTCTCAACCTTTTTACCGGTGGAATATTAGTGGCTTTAGTAGCAGGATTCTTTTTGGCAGATCCAATTATTTTCTTTGGAGAACAACGCCGTTATAAAGACAAGATCATTTATGAAGAGCAAAGCCGCTTTCAAAAAATTGTAATTACCCAATGGAAAGATGATTATTGGCTGTACATTAATCATAATCAGCAATTGAGCACCATTGATGAGGTATTATATCATGAGCCTTTAGTACATCCTGCCATGAATATGCTCAAAGCACCCACTGACGTGCTTGTGATGGGAGGAGGCGATGGTTGTGCTGTAAGGGAAATTTTGAAATACCCTTCAATAGAAAATATAATTGTGGTGGATCTTGACCCTGCCATGACCAACTTGGGGAAGACGCATCCGGTACTGGTAAACCTTAATCAGGGTGCCCTGAATAATGAAAAAGTCAAAATCATTAATCAGGATGGCTTTAATTTTATGGCCAATCATGATAAGTTTTATGATGCGGTTATAATCGATCTTCCTGATCCTAAATCAATTGATTTAGGCCGGCTGTATTCCTATGAGTTTTACCAAATGGTGAAACGAAGATTGCGTCCTCAGGGCGTTATGATTACCCAGGCTGGAAGCCCATATTATGCCACAAAGGCATTTTTGTGTATTGACAAAACTATACAGGCTGCTGGATTTACCACTGCTCAAATGCACAACCAAATTTTAACCATGGGTGAATGGGGCTGGATTATTGGAGTGAAATCTGAGCAAGACTTAAATTTAAAGGAGAAACTGAGACAATTATCTTTTAATCACATAAATACAGCGTGGATTAATAATGAAGCCATGCAACTGATGACTTCATTTGGTAAAACCATTTATACTAAACCAATAGACAGTATAAAAGTAAACAAAGTGCATGACCCCATTCTCTATCGGTATTACCTAAATGGTAATTGGGATTTATATTAATTAACATTTCTGCCAAGTTATTTTGATAACTTTTTTATCTTGCTGTTTTTTACTGTATTTTTATTAAAATTTTTATATCAATATAAATCAAATTATTATGAATACCGACAGAAGAAATTTTATTAAAAAATCAGCATTGGCAGGCATCGGACTGGGCGCTTTCCCCACTATTTTACAAGCTGGAGGATTGGCTGCCAATAAAAAAATCACCGTAGGCCTGATTGGCTGCAAAGGTATGGGCTTTAGCAATCTAAAAACCTTTCTGGAAAAACCTAATGTGGAATGTGCTGCCTTATGCGATGTAGACAGTAACGTGCTTAACCAACGCGCTGCGGAAACAGAAAAAATCCAGGGCAAAAAACCGGCCTTATTTGGCGACTACCGCAAATTACTGGAGCAAAAAGATATAGATGCCGTTATAATCGGCACGCCAGACCACTGGCATTGTCTGCAAATGGTAGATGCAGTGTCAGCCGGAAAGGACGTTTATTGCGAAAAGCCATTGGGCAATACAATTGAAGAATGTAATGTAATGGTAAATGCAGCCAATCGCTATAACAAAGTGGTGCAGGTAGGTCAGTGGCAGCGAAGTGATCCGCATTGGCGCGATGCCGTGCAATACCTTCATGATGGTAAAATAGGCCGAATACGTACAGTGAAAGTTTGGTCCAATGTTGGATGGAAAGGTTCCATACCAGTATTGCCCAACGAGCCGGTACCACAAGGAGTTGATTACGACATGTGGCTTGGTCCTGCCCCTCAAAGGCCATTTAATAGAAATAGATTCCATTTTACTTTCCGCTGGTTCTGGGACTATGCCGGAGGATTAATGACCGACTGGGGCGTTCACCTGCTTGATTATGCGCTATTTGGCATGAATCAATACGTGCCCCAATCCATCATGTCGATGGGTGGAAAATATGCCTTCCCAAATGATGCTATGGAAACACCTGATACCTTAACAGCAATTTACGATTTTAGTGACTTTGGAGTTATTTGGGAGCATACTATCGGTATAGATGGTGCTCAATTTAACAAGCGCGATCATGGTTTGGCTTTTGTGGGTGAATATGGCACCCTGGTGGTAGATAGAGGTGGTTGGGAAGTAATTCCAGAAGAAAAAAGTGTGCAGAGTAAAGAAGGCTTTGAAGGTATTCCACTGCAAAAAAGTACCGGTCAAGGTTTGAGCTTGCACGTTGAAAATTTTCTGGAATGCATCAAGACCAGAGAAAAACCCAATTGTGATATTGAGACAGCTGCTCACATAGCCCGTTTTGCTCACTTAGGTAATATTAGCTATCGCCTGGGCCGCAAGCTGGACTGGGACGGTGATAAGCAGAAATTTATAAATGATAAAGAAGCCGATGCCATGGCCAACGCAAATTATCGTAAGCCATGGGAATTGCCCAAAGTATGATTGCGATTGCCGATGGACGACAGCATAGGCCTATAGCCAGGAGTGCCGGTTGGAACGATGCCAGAATGTAGTAATTTGATAGGTAAATAGCAGGCTATTGAAAAAATTAAAGCTACTGAATAAATTTTGGTCCGAACGGTATGGAACGATGGGTGACCGATGATTTGATGAAGAATCGTTCCATGCTACCTTAGGACTGGCATCTCGAATAATTGAAAACTAATTTTAATAATTTCAAGGGCTGCTTTGAATTTTCAGGCAGCCCATCTTTACTTGTAAATAAATTATGAAGAGAATCATCTTTACCTTTACGATTTTTGCTTTTTTGTTTGCCTGTCAATCAAAAAAAACGACTGAAAACACTTCATCAACTTTAACCTACACCAATCCAATCATTGATCGTTACATGGCCGATCCGAATATGGTTTTTGAGAATGGATATTATTACCTTATCAATTCACATGAATCTGATGATGGCCGCTACCTGCCCATTCATAAGTCGAAGGACCTGGTCAATTGGGAATTCATTCGCGGAGCGGTAGAAAAAGGCGATAGCATCAGCTGGAATTATGAGAATTTCTGGGCGCCGGAAGTAATCAAAATTGATGGTTTTTATTACCTGTACTACACTGCTTCACCAGGTACAACTCCGGGCAATACTGGTAATCATGTCGGATTGGCCATTGCTGATAACATTGAAGGACCTTATGAAGATGTGGGACGAGTATTACCCCATTCTTCCATTGATGGACACCCATTCATTGATGATGACGGCACAATGTACATGTACTATACCATTGAATATGGTAATATTGACAGTCTGACTGCCGGTCAGATTTATGTAGACAAAATGCTTTCACCGACTGAAGTAGCTGGCAACCCGGTGCAACTGATCAGCCACCACAAGTGGCAGGAAGGACCCTGGATTTTGAAAAGAAACGGCAAGTATTTTCTCACTTATAGTGTTGGTGGCTGGGACGGGCCAACTTATCATGTGCGTTATGCCATAGGTGAAAATCCTATGGGACCATTTGAGGAACAACCAAACAAGATCCTGGAAACCAATGAAGTAGTAAAAGGTCCGGGGCATCATTCTCTGTTTCAGGCTTATGGCAAAGACTGGATTGTATATCACGGTTGGGATACCGCATATACTGCCCGCTATCCCCGATTGGATTTGATTGAGGTGGAAGGCAATAAAATTATTTCTGATGGTCCCACTTTTACTGAGCAAACTGTAGAAATTGATTGAATGAATGCAGGAATTTTATAGGAGAACTTTTGCTATTGCAGCAGAAATATTTAGAGGGTATATTAAAATTTTTAATCTTTTGAGGTTATGAAAAGACGACAATTCATTCAACAATCAGCTGTAATCAGCAGTTCTACGTTTCTTTATCCTTTCGCAATTATGGCTAATGCTGGTATTTCTATGGAAGGAAAAATCATCACCATCAATGGCCCTATCGATCCTATCAAAATGGGTTTCTGCCTGCCGCACGAGCATGTGCTTTCCTGCTTTGGCGTGTAACCAGCAGAACTAGGGACTATGTCAGGAAAAAGCCATTCAACAGGTAGTGCCTTTTTTATGGAAGCGGAAATTGAACAATTGACGGTGGACAATCCGCGGGAGGCTTTTGTTGTCAGGAAACGTCTGGTATAAAACATCTGGTTGGTGATGACACCAACCAGGGAAATGTTAGAGACTTTTGTAGTCAGTAAAAGATTGAGGTAACACTTTTGCCGGCTATAGAAGATAGCAGAAAAATAGATGTTACTGGTTAGTGTAATTCCAATAATTTATTTACACCAATCAATATATTATAATTCAATTTTGAATAATTGATGATTGCTTATTCGGCAACCGTCATCCGGCCTTCGGCATACACATATTACTTTTTCGGTGGCTTGACAGGCCTTACTTCTATTTTGCTGGGTAAAGTTTGTGGTGGCAGTTGCAATAGGTTTACCACCATTTGCCCCAGGTCTTCCGGTTGTATTTTCCAGCTATCGGCATCGCTGGGCGTATGCTGGTTAAAATGGGTAGCTACTGAACCAGGCATAATGGTAGTAACTTTGACATCATGCTGTCGCAAATCGAGCATCACCGATTGGGTAAACCCGGTCAACCCAAATTTGGAAGCATTGTAAGCAGAGCCCTGGGGGAAAAAGTTGGCTCCAGCCAAACTGGAAATGGTGATGATATACCCTTTAGCTTTTTTAATTGCTTCTACTGAAGATTTGATGCTGTAAAATACACCCGTGAGATTGGTCTCGATGGTTTGGTTCCATTGATCCGGGGTCATTTCTTCAATGGAAGCAAAATATCCCACACCTGCATTGGCTATCAATAAATCCAGACTGCCCCATTTTTCCAGCAACTTATCCACAGCCTGCTTTTGCGAATCAAAATCACGCACGTCGGCTTGTAGAGCCAAAACTTGACCTTTGCCAATTTTCTTTAGTTCTTCCGCGGCTTTGTCGGCATTTTCCTGCGAACGGCTGGTAATGCCCACTTTCATATTTTGTTCCAGTAAACTGGCAGCAATGCCATATCCAATTCCTTTGCTACCACCGGTAATAAATGCTGCTTTATTTTCTAATTGTTGCATAATGTTGAAAAAGTTTTTATTGGTAAACCAGCGATTGCCGTATTAGTTCGGCTAAAAGTTTAATTTTCAATCGCTAAGCTTCTTGCCGTTTCCTGAATCAACTGCCAGGCAGTTTCTACATGTCTTTCCTGCACCTCTGTCTGCCCGATCACCATACGAATGGTGAACTTGTCATCCAGTTTGGTTTGGGTGAAAAGTACTCTTCGGGTTTCGTTCAATTTTTCAATAAGCATTTGATTCAGGCTGTTAAGTATATGCTCTTGTTCAATATGTGGGGGCTGATAGCGAAAACAAATGGTATTCAATACAACTGGGGCCAGCTTTTTAAAATCTTCAGCTATATCAATTTGCTGCTCAAACCAGCGGGCCATTTTCAGATGGTGTCGCAACATTTTTTGAATACCTTCAACGCCATAGCTGCGAATGACAAACCACAGTTTTAAAGCCCGAAAGCGGCGGCCTAGTGGTATGCCCCATTCCCGGTAATTTTTCACAACCTGGTCCTGACTGGTTTTCAGGTATTCTGGGGTAATGCTGAAGGTACGCACCAATGCTTTTGGGTCTTTAACAAAATAAGCAGAACAGTCAAAATTGACCAGCATCCACTTATGAGGATTGAATACAAAGCTATCTGCCAATTCAGCGCCATCATTCATCCATCTCTTTTCCGGTAGAAGTAAAGCTGTACCGGCAAAAGCAGCATCTATATGATGCCAAAGGCCATACTTTTGGCAAATTTCTCCAATAGTCCTTACCGGGTCAATCGCGGTAGAGCTGGTGGTACCTAAAGCAGAAATTACTACCAAAGGTTTTTTGCCTGCTTTCATATCTTTTTGAATCGCATCTTCCAGCAGGTTGGGTATCAGGGAAAAATCTTCATCCACCGGTATTTTTCGAAGGTTTTCTTCACCGAAACCGGCTATTTTTACGGCTTTATCAATGCTGCTGTGAGCCTGGGTGGAACAATAGATGGTGAAAGGCTGTTTTGAAAAACCTTTGCGGTTGATTTTCCAGCCGGTAATCTTTTCCCTAGCGGTGAGTAATGCTACCAGGGTCGCAGTGGAGGCGGTATCCTGAATTACACCGGTAAACCGGGGTGGTAAACCAATCATTTGCCTCAGCCATTCCATCATGCGTTCCTCCAACTCGGTAGCGGCAGGTGAAGTGAGCCATATCATACCCTGAGTGCCCATGGTAGCAGTTAGCATTTCGGCCAGTACCGAAGGTTTACTGCTGTTGGCCGGAAAATAAGCAAACCAGTTGGGGCTTTGCCAATGGCTCATACCGGTGAATATTTTTTCTTTAAAATCAGTGAAGATTTTTTCGAATGACTCACTTTGATCTGGTGCTACTTCCGGGATTTTCTGGTAAATATCTCCGGGTTTCATTTCAGGCGTTACCGGCAAATTTTCTACTTCATCAAAATATTCGGCCATCCAATCCACCAGTTGGTGAGCGTATTTTCTAAATTCTTCTGTTTTCACGGTCAAAATTTAAGTTATTATCAAATTTATAGAATTAGCAAGCAGATGAAAAGCTATAATTCTTTTATCTTTAATATCTTTACCGG
>CAZQEZ010000151.1:0-9363 GCA_964592475.1 uncultured Roseivirgaceae bacterium | reverse complement strand
AGTGACCTTCTGCCTGCGCCTTTTGGGGTTTGTTTTTACTTCCCGGGGCTTCACCTCGGGTTATTTATTGCGCCCTGAAAGGGCTTTAATATTCCGTTTTAATAACCAAGGTCTACTATGTAGATAAATGACTGCGCTCCTTCGGATTTTGGAGTTTATATACCATTCATAAAACAGTTTTTTCTTAGATTGACGGCTATGCCCCTGGCCCCTCTCATCCACGAAAACTTTCGGGAGAGATTTTAAGGCATTTTATTTTAATTCTTAAAGTATGAAACTTCAGATATTAAATTATAATATCTGAAAATAATAGTAAATAGACATATAAAAACAACAATTGTCCTCCCTTTCCTGTTTTGCCCTTGACATGAAGCAGTTCGCCGATTTATTTACCCAACTGGACCAAACCACCAAAACCCTGAAGAAACTGGAGGCATTGGTCAGCTATTTTGAGGTCTCCTCCGACCAGGACAAGTTATGGGCCATTGCTCTGCTCACCGGTAAACGCCCACGGCGCACGGTGCGTACAAGCTTACTGCGTGGATGGGCTGCAGAGGCGGCTGACTTGCCCTACTGGCTATTTGAAGAAAGCTATCATATAGTGGGCGACCTGGGTGAAACGATGGCACTGCTGCATCCTAACCAGGAGTCTACCCAGGATGAGTCCCTTACTTTCTGGATGACACAAATTCTGGATCTGGAACAGAAGGATGACCAGCAAAAGAAAAAGCAGATCATGCTTGCCTGGAGCTCTATGAATCAGATGGAGCGTTTTGTTTTCAACAAGTTAATTTCCGGTGGTTTTCGTATCGGCGTTTCTCAGAAACTGCTGGTACGTGCTTTGGCCAAATATTTAAAGACCGATGAAAATAAAGTGGCCCACCGCCTGATGGGCAACTGGTCACCTTTGAACAACAATTTTCACGACTTGTTGTTAGCTCCAGATAATGCCGATAATTTATCTCGTCCCTACCCTTTTTTCCTGGCTTATGCATTGGATAAGGAGGTGGAAGATTTGGGTCCGATAGAGGACTGGTTTGCCGAGTACAAATGGGATGGTATCCGCGGGCAAATTATCGTAAGGGAAGATAATTTATACGTTTGGTCCCGAGGGGAAGAATTGGTTACGGATAAATTTCCGGAGTACGAGCCCCTGCGTCATGCACTTCCATCCGGCACAGTGATCGATGGCGAAATTCTTCCCTGGAAATACGATAAGCCGCTCACCTTCAATGTGTTACAAACTCGCATCGGAAGAAAAAATGTAACAGCTAGCATATTAAAAAAAGCACCGGTAGTGATGGTGGTGTACGATTTACTGGAATGGCAGGGAGAAGACATCCGCGAAAAGCCATTGCATGAACGCAGGGCTTTGCTGGAAAATATGTTACAGGATTATCCGGTAAAGAAAATCCTTAAACTTTCCGAGTTGGTTTCTTTCACTGAATGGCTTGATTTGGCGAAAGCCAGAAAAAGTGCTCGTGAGATCCTCAGTGAAGGCATTATGCTCAAGCGAAAAAGCTCATCCTACCAGGTAGGGCGGAAAAAAGGGGACTGGTGGAAATGGAAGTTGGACCCACTTACCATTGATGCGGTGATGATCTATGCCATGCGAGGGCATGGCCGCCGGGCCAATCTCTATACCGACTATACCTTTGCAGTGTGGGATGGCGACGACCTGGTGCCTTTCACCAAAGCTTATTCCGGCCTTTCCGACGAAGAAATTCGAAAGGTGGATAATTATGTAAAGAAAAATACAATCGATAGATTTGGGCCGGTGAGAAGTGTAAAACCTGAACATGTGTTTGAAATAGCTTTTGAAGGCATCCAGAGGTCTACCCGGCACAAATCGGGCGTCGCTCTGCGTTTTCCACGCATTAGTCACTGGCGCCATGATAAAAAAGTTAAGGAAGCCAATTCACTCGACGATTTACATCAACTGTTAAAAGTGTATGAGACAAGCGGAGCTGATTGAAGTTGGTGTCAACTGGTTTAAATCCAAAGGCTGGCAACCCTTTTCCTATCAAAAAGAAACCTGGCAATCTTACCTATCCGGCTATCAGGGATTGGTGAATGCGCCAACCGGAACCGGCAAAACCTACGCTTTGGGTGTTGCTATTTTACTGGAATTTTTAAAACTAAAAAACCTGAAAACCAAAGTTGCCCAAACTAAAGGTTTACAAGCCATCTGGATTACACCCATCCGGGCGTTGAGCTGGGAAATACAGTCAGCCATACAGCAGGCATGTCATGATTTGGGGGTAGACTGGCAGGTGGCTGTACGCACCGGCGACACCTCAGCCAGCGAACGGGAAAAGCAAAAACGCAATGTGCCGGAATTCCTGATCACCACCCCTGAAAGTCTGCATTTGTTGCTAGCATCTAAAAATTACCGGAAAATTTTCAAAAACTTACGCTGTCTGGTGGCGGATGAGTGGCATGAATTGCTGGGGTCAAAAAGAGCGGTGCAGGTAGAACTGGCAGTTTCCCATCTTAAATATCTTTGTCCGCAACTTAGAGTTTGGGGCATTTCTGCCACCATCGGCAATCTGGATGAAGCCTTGCAGGTGCTGTTGGGCACCGATTACCACCAGACCAAACACAAAATAGTCAGAGGCAACATTGAAAAACAGATCAAACTGACCACCCTGCTACCGGAAGAAATAGAGAAATTTCCCTGGGCCGGTCATCTGGGCATTACCCTGCTGGATCAGGTAGTGCCCATCATCAAAAACAGCCGAACCACCTTACTATTTACTAACACCCGTTCTCAATCAGAAATCTGGTACCAGCGTATCCTGTCCCATTCACCCGACCTGGCCGGAATCATGGCCCTGCATCATGGCTCCATCAGCAAGGAGATGCGCAGTTGGGTAGAACAAGCACTGCATGATGAAAAACTGAAGTTGGTGGTTTGCACTTCCAGTCTCGACCTGGGCGTAGATTTCCGGCCGGTGGAAACTATTATCCAGGTCGGTAGCCCCAAAGGCGTAGCCCGTTTCATCCAAAGGGCGGGCCGCAGTGGTCACCGGCCGGGTGCTGTGAGCCATATCTATTTTGTACCGACCCATTCCCTGGAATTGATCGAGGCTTCCGCTTTGCGTAAAGGTATGCAACAGCAAAAAGTGGAAAGCCGGCAGCCGTTTATCCGCTCTTTTGATGTGTTGGTACAGTATCTGCTCACCCTGGCAGTTTCCGGCGGGTTTCACCCAGCTAGCATATACCGGCAGGTGAAGCAGACCTTCAGCTTCAATAGCCTGGAGCCGGACGAGTGGTATTGGATTTTACAATTTATCACTACCGGAGGTGAAAGCCTGCATGCCTACCAGGAATACCAAAAAGTGGAAATTGAAGATGGTATTTACAAAATCACCAACCGAGGCATTTCCCTGAGGCATCGGTTGTCGATAGGCACCATTGTAGGCGATAACATCATGCAGGTAAAATTTATGAGCGGCAAACAGATCGGAACAATCGAAGAATGGTTCATAACCAAACTCAACATCGGTGAGGTGTTCTGGTTTGCTGGTCGCAACCTGGAACTGGTAAGCTTCAAACCACCGGTAGCTTATGTGAGAAAATCCAAAAAGAAAAAAGGAAAAGTACCCAGCTGGATGGGTAGTCGCATGCCTTTATCTTCTCAGCTATCGGCGCTTTTGCGTGAAAGCATTAATGAAGCCTTGGATGAAAACACCCGGGAAGTTGAGTTGCAAAAAGTGCGACCACTGATTGAAAAACAGCAGGAAATGTCGGTGGTGCCAACTGACCGGGAGTTTCTGATCGAAAAAATTGAAACCCGGGAGGGCTATCACGTTTTCTTTTATCCCTTTGAGGGACGCTTTGTGCATGAAGGGCTGGCCTCCCTCCTGGCCTACCGCATTGCCCTGATCCGGCCGATTACTTTCTCAATTGCCCTGAATGACTACGGTTTTGAATTGCTCTCCGACCAGGAAATACCGATTGAAGAAGCCCTGGAGCTGGATTTGTTATCCATGGAAAACCTGATGGAAGACCTGCAGGCCAGTATGAATAGCAATGAAATGGCCCGCACCAAATTCCGGGACATAGCCTCCATTGCCGGCCTCACTTTCAAGGGCTTTCCCGGCAAAAATATTTCTGACAAGCATCTGCAAAGTTCCGCCCGGCTTTTTTTCGACATGTTCATGGAGTATGATTCGCACAACCTTTTGTTCCGGCAGGCTTACCAGGAGGTACTGGAATTTCAGCTGGAAGAACAACGCATGCGGGAAGCCCTGAAGCGAATCAATCAGCAGAAGCTGGTGCTGACCAACCCGGCAAGGCCCACACCATTTGCCTTCCCCATCCTGGTGGACCGGCTGAGCAGGGAGAAACTAAGCAGCGAAACGCTGGAGGAAAGGGTGAAGAAGATGAAGCTGCAGTAGAATTGTTGAACTGGTGAATTGGTGAATTGGTGAATTGGGAAATCGAGTTGGAAGGTGTAAAGGTGAAATGTGGAGTTGTTGAATCGGGAAATTGAATGGTCGATGCTCATGGATGATACACCATTGCAACTATTAAATGTGTTGATGGGTCATACTATCATACTAATAGATATTGAATTTACTGTTAAGTAATTAATCCCCATGATGGAAAAGCACATATTTCTTATCCTATTTTGTACACTGTTTTTAACTACTTGATATACTGCAATTGGATTTCCAATATCTTGCACTTAATTACAAGATCAAACGCTTAATTTGTCATAGTGCCAGCTTTCAGCTTCGAGCTGTGTTGTCTGAAACTAGCCGTGATCCAGCCGCCGCCAATCACGTCATTACCTTCATAAAACACCGCTGCCTGTCCGGGAGCAATGGCTTTTACGCCTTTACCAAAAAACACCTTCATCACATCACCAGCCTGTTCAATAATGGCTGGGCTGCCATCGTCATTATAGCGTACTTTGGTGATGGTATCCAGTCGCTGACCATTCAGGTCTTCGTATTTGCTCAGGTTGAGCTGATTGACATACATGCCATCTCTTTCCAGTTCGTCGAATGTACCCAGCACCACCCGGTTGGCTTCTTTCTGGATTTCGGTTACGTATACCGGGTAACCTAAAGCGATCCCCAGGCCCTTGCGTTGACCAACAGTATAAAATGGGTAACCTTTGTGGGTGCCTACCACTGTTCCATCTTCCAGCACAAATTCGCCACCTGCCACTTCTTCTTCCAATCCTTCTACCCTTCGTTTCAAAAATCCCCGGTAGTCATTATCAGGCACGAAGCATATTTCATAGGACTCTGACTTATTCACCAGTTCTACAAAACCTTTTTCAGTGGCCATATCACGAATTTCACTTTTCTGCAATTGGCCCAAAGGGAAAATGGTGCGGCTCAGGCTTTCCTGGCTCACGCCCCATAAGGCATAAGATTGATCTTTATTTTCATCCAGCCCTTTGGAAATTATATAACGACCATTTTCCTGTCTTACATTGGCATAATGGCCGGTAGCAATCCAGTCGCAACCCAATTTATCGGCTCTTTGCAGCAAGGCATCCCATTTAATGTGCGTATTGCAAAGCACACACGGATTGGGAGTTCGTCCGGCCAGGTATTCACTAGTAAAATGATCGATTACATAATCACCAAATTCCGACCGGATGTCTAAAATGTAATGAGGAAAACCTAAAGTAACGGCAACATTCCGGGCATCGTTGATCGATTCCAGGCTGCAGCAACCGGTTTCCTTTTTGTTCTTTGAACCGGAAGAAGTATAATCCCAGGTTTTCATGGTCATGCCCACTACTTCATAGCCCTGCTCGTGCAGCAACACTGCTGCCAGTGAACTATCAATACCTCCACTCATGGCTACTAAAACTCTTCCTTTTTTACTCATTGTTAAAATATATTTATTAAAGAGCTTGATAAAAATTGCAAACCCTTTGTTTTCAATTGTAACTAAACTGCAAAGATAAGAATAATAAAAATAAAAACCTGATTGACTTCATTGCAAATGCATTTTTTGCTTTCTTTGTTGTCAAAAACAATTGCAAGATGGGTTTAAAAACATTTGTAAAAATAAGCAACGTAAGTAATTTAAGTGATGCGCGCTACTGCGCAGGTATGGGTGTGAATGTGATGGGATTCAATATTGACCCCGAAAGTGAGGAAAAAATTTCAGCAGACCAGTTTGAAGCAATTACCGGCTGGATTTCAGGGGTGGAATATGCCGGCGAAATAAAAAAAAGTCTTCCGGAACTTGACTATCTCAGGGATTTTCCGCTGGATTATATTCAAATTGAGCATCCGGTGCATTTAGATGTTATCTCAAACTATCAAATTCCTGTAATTATGGCTTTAAATATTGATGAGATGCAGCCAATGGAGGCAGAAAAGATCATTAGGGAAAATGTTAAAAGAGTGGCGTTTTTTCTGATACAGTCATCCGAAGATAGTGTATGTGAGCATTTACATACGTCTATTTTTAAATTAGCACAGAATTATCCTATCGTATTAGGTTGTGGTATTAACAAAGACAACATTAACACTTTAATTGATAATACTGCTTTGAAGGGTATAGGATTAAAAGGTAGTGAAGAAATAAAACCAGGCTTTAAAGATTTTGATGAATTAGCTGAAATTCTGGAAACCATAGAAATAGAAGACAATATTTAATTAATTAATGTTAATAATTTAGTTTCTTTAATTAATTTTTTTACATTTTAGATAACATTGATAGGATGGGTATGTTTGACTATTAGAAAGCAGAAATAATTTTTTAACTTTAAACGAACTTTTTATGACACGCTTAAATAGTTTAAACGATCTGTTCATATTTGAACTTAAAGATTTATATAGTGCCGAAACTCAGTTGTTGGACGCACTACCAAAAATGTCAGAAGCTGCCAGTGATCAGCAACTAAAAAACTCCTTTTCTCATCACTTAGAGGAAACAAGAAAGCAAAAAGAAAGATTAGAACAAATCGGAAAAGAATTAAATGTTGATCTTTCTGGGGAAACTTGTGAAGCCATGGAAGGCTTGGTCAAAGAAGGCGAAGAGATTATAAATTCCGATGCCGATAATATTGTAAAAGATGCTGGATTAATTGCAGCTGCCCAAAGGGTAGAACATTATGAAATGGCTGGATATGGCACAGTAAGAAACTATGCGAAAAGGTTAGGCCATGATCCAATTGCTAATTTGCTTAATGAAACCCTTAATGAAGAAAAAAATGCGGATAGCAAATTAAATGAAGTGGCAATAACCCATGTAAATGCGGAAGCAGAGAATGTATAATATAAATAAATTTAAGAATAACATGTCATTTTTTGATATGTTATTCTTTTATCTATTTTTTGAATTAAAATTTTATTTATATGGTCCTTGGAGAAATAGTAATTGCACTTTTAACTACCTTGTTTGTTAGTTTAATCTTCTTATTTATCTTTGGTTACAGAGGTAAATGGGGTAATTTTTGGATATTTTACCTCATTGTATTTAGCGTGACCTTATTTTCAACATTTTGGTTAGGCCCCAACAATAATAATTATGTAGAATTTAGTTGGATTCCTATATTTTTTGTAAGCTTGATAACAGGTGGAACATTAACCTCATTGACTATTCCAATGCGAAAATCAAAAAAATGGAATACGGATAGGTCGGAAAAAACAACTATAATAGCAGATCAAAAAATGGTTGCATATAGCTCAATATTAATGGTTACGTTAATATTGGTTGTTTTAATTGTAATGCTTAGGTAGCATATAAAAAGAATTATTCAAAAATTGGCTTTAATTAAAGTTATGTTATTAATATTGTCAAAATAAATTGAAGCAAATCCTTGTTTTTTGTAGCTAAACTTAAAATATATAAGCAGTCCCAGTTTTATCAGGTTTAATATATAGAGGTTTTGCATTCGGGTAATAATTGTGAGTTGGTAATATCTACCTGTTCTAACAACGTGCCACTCTCTTTGACAACAACACCTAACCCTAACCAATCTAAAACTATTAATGCGTTGGGTTGTATCCAAATACCCGCACCAATTTCATTAAGTTGTTTTGCTCTTTCAACTACTTCGCAGCTAAAACCAAGTTTGTTTAAGGCTAAAACAGTCATTAAACCTGCAATTCCTCCACCAATTATTGTTATTCTCATTTGTGTTTCTTTTAGCATATGTGCGGTAGCTTTAGCTGTGGGTTGGCCTTTGAGCGGCTATGGCATATGTGCAATATTAACAAAATGTGCCTATTTTTATAGTTGATAATCCTTAATTAATTCAAATCCGCACTCTTTGCAGTATCCTAAAGCCATATGAGAGTGGTAGAAGTCAAAATCTTTGGTTACTACAATGAGGTTTTCAAGATCAGCAAATTTGGAATTTCCATGTCTGGTGTCTCATCACCTTTAGAGTGTTCGTCTACATGTATGGATTCCAGTCCAATTTGCTTCAGTATTTCGCAAAGCTTTACTGGAAGCTGGGCATCCAAAATCAGCTTCATACCAAAATTTTAGTGTAACTTGTATATTTCGATAATTTCCTTGCGTATGCTAAACATGCAAAAATATCTTCTTCTTCCAGTTTAGGGTAATCTTTTAATATTTCAGCATGAGTTGATCCCGCAGACAAAAGGCCCAGAATTAAATTCACCGTGTACCGTTTATTCCTAATAGTAGGGGCAAATTTCAGGATTAACCGTGATTCTATTGAGTAGTTGATTTTCCATATTTTAAAGTTACGTTATTCTCAGTTAAATAGTTTCTGCTGATGGATCGTCTCCACCATTACCATCCGGTTTGTTCAAAATCAATTCCGGAAGTCGGGAGTAGTCAAATTGCCTGATAAAGTCTTTAAATGCCAGGCTGTCACCGGTAGCAGGGATATTTTTCACCCGCTACACTATCGGTCGGATTGGCCGCGTAATAGCCTTTCACATGCTTCAGGTTTCTCCAGCCCACGTCTACCGGAGTAAAAGCTTGATTGCGATAAGTTTTCCAGCCGGGACTGCCAGTATCTACAATTTGCTCATTTTCGCTATAACCCTGCAGTAAAAAACCAGTCTGGTGTGAAAACTGGGAAATGGCCCGGTCCTGGCCCCAGTTGACTACCTGGGCGGCCAATACATTTTTATCTTTTTGCAAATAGGGTGCAATGTCGATGGTATTGTTTCGCCAGTGCCACAAATCGGATCGCTGAACCCCTCACATACTTCCACCCCATTGACAAATTGAAGTAATAATTTTTAGTTGTTTCATAATTTATAGGTTTATTTGGTTTATTAAGTCTGATTTAATTTACCAATAATGACTAAAGTATTTTAATTCCATTTTACATTTTCTTTAATCGAAGGTCCCTGAATAGAAAAGTCCTCTCCATCGGGCAAATTCACATTTACTTTTACT
>CAZQEZ010000150.1:0-9394 GCA_964592475.1 uncultured Roseivirgaceae bacterium | reverse complement strand
TGGTTGAAAATGATGGAAGTGGAGTATATTTAATACAAAATATCGCTAGTTCTACCGAAAATCTATTTGTTCCTTGTGAGTAAAAGATCATCAAAACCTCTCACCTAAGAGATGGAGGTAATTGTATAGCCTCCATTTTTTAGGTAAATGCATTTAATCATTAAAATTAAATAATAAAATCATGTTACAAAAAACAAAATTATTTCTGTCCTACTGCATGGCTTCGCTAGCTTTTATTGCCTTATCTGTTGCTTTTAGCAGCTGTTCTGATGATGATGTTAATACAGACCCAACTAAGCCTACGATTGAAATTACATCTTCTAATAATTTTAATGCTAATGGAGCAATTGAAATCCCATCGAGACAACTATTAAATTTTGAGGTAGAAGTCACAACTCCCGCAATTTTTGAGGTGTTAAGACTAAGTGCTACTTTGGATGGAGCACCCGCTGATCTTCCTATCGATACTGAATATACCTCAGATGATGTTTCATTGAACCCTGATGAAACAAAAGCAGAGCTGACAATCGTTTTGCGAACCGATGTTAGTTTTGAAGGAGAATGGGTATTTACCTTTGAAGCGGAAGATAAAGAAGAACAAAGAACCACTGAAGAGGTAACAGTATTGGTAACTCCACGATCTTTGAAAGTCAATAAATTTACTAATATAACTTTAGAATCACCAGCAGATCCTCAGGATGAAAATGCAAAAGCCTTCTTTAGTACAAACATAGGCGAACGCAGGTCAATGGCTGAAATTCTAAGCACTTCACAATATGATGACATTGATTTCGGATTTAATTTTATTATTGATCAGAATAATAATCGAATTTCATCACCATCAGAATATCCCATAAAATTTGGAAAAACCGAGTGGAGTCTTACAAATATGACAAGATTAAATCTTTCAAATTTGACTGATAGCGAGTTTGATAATATCGACCCCACTTCCGATGAGGCGGTATCCATTATCGAATCTGCTTATGATGAAGTTGCAGGTTCTTTTTATCAGCATTTTTTAATTGATGGCGATGTGCTTGCGTTTGAAACTGATCCGGAAAAAGAAGGGGGTTCATTTATAGGCTTGATCAAAATCATCAAGGAAGCCGATGATGATCAAAATCCACCTTACGTTACAGAAATTGATGTACTGGTAATAGCTCCTGAAGATTAATTTGAAATCACATTTGAACCTAAATCATAAAACCCGGGTGTAATGAACCTGGGTTTTTTTATGAAGTAATGATAGCAGTTGTGATTAAAAAGGTTATCTTATTATGGGGTTGGTGGATATAATGCACCAATCTAACCGATCAAAGGGCTATTTATCATAAATAAATGAAACATTTTTTGAAAAGCACCTGTCGGGTTACTTTGCTTTTTTAAATTTACTCATCGCTTCCTTTACTGAACCAAATTGTTGGAGTAATTGATGAGCCGCTGCTTCATCTAACTGTAAATTCTCCATCAGCATCTTAGCCCCCCTATCAACGAGTTTATTATTGGAAAGCTGCATATTCACCATTTTATTATCTTCAACTTTGCCAATTCTGATCATTAGTGTAGTGGAAATCATATTTAAGATTAATTTTTGGGCCGTTCCCGCCTTCATTCTAGTGCTTCCAGTTACAAACTCAGGGCCTACAACAGCTTCCAGTGGGTAATCTGTTAATTTTGACAATGTGCTTTCAGGATTATTGGAAATACCAACCGTCATTATCCCATGCTCTCTCGCCATTTTTATTGCACCTATTACATATGGGGTTTCGCCAGATGCCGTAATGCCTACTACAGCATCCTTATGATCAATATTAAACTTCTGTAAATCTTTCCAACCTTGTACTGTATCGTCTTCAGCAAATTCAACTGCTTTTCTGATGGCTTCATCACCACCTGCTATAATGCCAATCACTCTATTATAATCCAAACCATAAGTAGGCGGAATTTCTGACGCATCCAAAATACCCAATCTACCACTTGTGCCGGCACCTATATAAAATAGTCTTCCGCCGGCTATGAAAATATCGGTAAAAGCATCAATAAATTGACTAATCACGGGAATCGTTTTTTGCACAGCAGCCGCAATTTTAGCATCTTCATTATTAATAAGTTGAAGCAATTCCAAACTTGATTTGCTTTCCAGGTGATTGTAATTAGATGCTTGTTCGGTAATACTATTATTTTTTTTATTCATAAACATTTTGATTACATGCATTAAAGGATATTAACCTCCTGATCTTTAAAGGGAAGTAAAACAGGTGAATTGGGTTCAAGTTCGGTAATTAGTGTATCAATCGCGCTTATATTACATGTTTTATATTTTTGAACGGAGTTTAATTTATCAGATATCGATAATAAAATACTTTTTTTAGCAGCTTTTAGCATAGCTTTTTTAACTTGAACTACTTCCCAATCAAACTCTGTCAAGCCTTGTATTGGATCTACATAACCGGAACCTAAAAAGCATAAATCTACTTTAATATCAGATAAAGTATTGATGATTTGACCACCTATGGCGATTTGAGCATCATGAGAAATTTTGCCCCCCAAAAACATGATTTCTTTATTGGGTTGTCTTAGCAATTGAATAGCTACTGGTAAACTGGGCGTAAAAATTGTTAGATTTAGGTTTTTAGGCAGTAACTTAGCAAATTCGTTATTGGTAGTACCGCCACTTATTAATATTACATTTCCATCGCTTAACAGTTTACAGGCTTTTTTAGCAATAATCGTCTTCTTTTCAAACTGGTAAATTTTTCTGTCAGCTTCTGTAGAAAATCCAAAGTCATTTGAAATTGCTCCTCCATGAACTTTTTGCAGTTGCTTTTTCCTGGATAGTTCAATTATGTCTCTCCTTACCGTATCTACAGAAACATTCAATAGATTTGCCAAATCTACCAAAAGCACCCTATTATGATTATGCACTTGTTTTAAAATAATGAGATGTCGTTCTTCTTTAAGCATTATTATTATTTAAATCAGGTTTATTAATACAGCAAAATATTGCATTTAATAACATTGGAAATTATACTTTTAGGTTTAACTATGCCAAATAATAATTGAACTAATCCAATATATTGCTAATGACAATTACTTAGAATACAATATTTCTATTTGCAATATTATGCAAATTTATAATGCAAACTATTGCAGTAATCGGATTATTTTTTTAGCTTGCAAAAAAATTAAATACAACCTCTTGATGGTTCTAAATTGGAATAATGTGAATTTCAATGCAATTGGCATACTTACCACGACAATACTGCTTTTATCTGGGTGCAAAGCTTTAAATACTCATTCTGAAATTGGGCACAAGGAAGAATTTAGAGGTTTTTGGGTTGCAACAGTGGTTAATATTGACTGGCCAAAGTCACCTTATGACGATATTGATAAAAAGAAAAGTGATTACCTCAAAATACTGGAATTCTATCAAGGTCTTAACTTTAATGCTGCAATTGTACAAGTAAGAACAGCCGGTGATGCATTTTATCCAACAAAAAAAGCCCCGTGGTCCAAATATTTAACCGGTAAACAAGGTAGGGCAAATGAAAGTGAAGTCAATTTATTACAATGGATGATTGCTGAAACGCACAGAAGGGGATTTGAATTTCATGCCTGGCTTAATCCTTACAGAGCCACATTTAATTCGAATATAGCCGAACTAGATATAAATCATGATTATTTTAAACATCCTGAATGGATGATAAAATATGGAAATAAATTTTATTACAACCCTGGTTTACCGGAAGTACGAAACCATATGGTTGAAATAGTTGAAGAGATAGTTGTTAATTATGATATAGATGCTATTCATTTTGACGACTATTTTTATCCTTACCAGATAGCTGGAGAAAAGTTTAATGACAATGATAGTTACTTTTTGTACAGAACAGAAAAACAAAGTAAGGAAGATTGGAGGAGAAATAATGTAAACAAACTAATCCGGGAACTCAATACTACTATTAAAGAAAAAAAACCCTGGGTTCAATTTGGTATTAGCCCTTTTGGGGTATGGCGAAATCAAACGGTTGATATTAAAGGTTCGGATACAAATGCTGGCCAGACTAATTATGATAATTTATTTGCAGATCCTCTTAAATGGATAGAAGAAAGCTGGATTGATTATATCCTACCTCAAATTTACTGGAGCCTGGATTTTCCTGTTGCTTCACACAAAACCATCATGCAATGGTGGATTTCCCATGCCGGAAATACAAATCTTTACGTGGGAAATGGCCCATATAAAATAAAAAATAATACTGATAAGGCATGGGAAAAGAAACATGAACTACCTCTCCAAATAGCTGAAGCAAGAAAATATAATAAAGTAAAAGGAAATGTATTTTTTAGTGCGAAATCGCTAATGAATGAAAAAAACAAAAAGCTGGTGGAATTTTTGAAAAAAAAATATTATCAGTATCCTGCTTTAACTCCATCATTACCAGGTATAAGACATTTACCAGCTACGCCCAAAATTACTAAGGTAGATAAATTTTCAGATCAATTCAATTTTTATTTAAAAGTAGACAATCCGGAATCTTTGAGGTACTTAGTATTATACGCTGCCCCTGAGGGCAGTCAAGTACAAATAAACAATCCTGCTCATTTAGTAAAAAAATACTGGCTCAAAGATTTTGAAAAAAGAAATGGTATTGTCAACTTGAAAGTAGATAAAAATTTACTAAAATATAAAAAAATAGGTGCTTTAACAGTATTGAACATGTTTTACAAAGAGAGTATGCCTGATATATTTATACTGTAAAATATATAAGTATTTATGCAAATAAAATTTGAAACAAATAAAATAATAACATATATACTTTTAGCTATTGTTTTATATAATTGAAATATATAAAACACATAATTAGCATTATTGATAGATTTTAATTTAACAATTATTTAATCTTATTTTAAATTTATTAAGATTTAATCAATATATCTTTGCGAGAATTTAAACTTCAATTATAAAATTTAAAAATGTTTTTATTTAAAAAATTAACTAACTAAAAAAGAAGTATGAGAAAATTATATCGTTTAAAAGTTTTACAAAAGTGTTGGCTTTTCGTGCTGGCATTATTTTTTTCAGGTACATTATTAGGACAGAGTACTTACGAGTTTCAAGGAAATGTGAATGATGCTACCTCGGGTGAAGAAATTACTGGAGCTACGGTTACGATCACTGGAACAACCATTGGTGGAGTCACCGGAATTGATGGTTCTTATTCATTTAAGGCTCAGCTGGAGCCAGGAGAATATAAGCTTTCAGCCCGGGCAATAGGCTATTCCGAAATGGAAGTGCAAGTAAACCTAAATGGCACCCGGGTAATTACAAATGATTTTTTATTAGACGTAAATATCATGAATTTGGATGAGGTAATTGTAACAGGAACTTCTGTTGCTACCTCACGAAAACAATTAGGCAATGCCATTTCCACTGTTAACAGTAAGCAATTGGAAGAGACCGGTGCAATTGCGGTGGATCAGGCATTATCCGGTAAGGTAGCGGGAGCATTGGTAATGCAGAATTCAGGAGATCCTGCCGGTGGTATATCAATCCGCTTGCGTGGTGCCAGTACTATTTCCGGAAGTTCGGATCCATTATATATCGTAGATGGTATAATTGTAAATAATAATAGCACTGAATTATTAAATCTGGGGGGTACCACTCAAAATAGATTAGTAGATATCAATCCTGCCGATATAGACAGGATAGAGGTTATTAAAGGAGCTGCGGCAGCTGCTATTTATGGCTCAAGGGCTAGTAATGGCGTAGTACAAATTTTTACTAAAAGAGGAAAAGCAGGCAAGCCAAAATTTAATTTCTCCACCTCGTTGAGAGTAAATGAGTTACGCAAAAAAGTTGATTACAATCAAGTTCCACTAGAATGGGCAAACCCTTTTGATAGAGATAACTTAGAAACTTTTGAAACTGAAAGATACGACCTTCAAGATGAAATATTTCAAACGGCTTTTGGTACGGAAAACAATCTTTCTGTAAGTGGCGGTGATCAAAAAACTAAATATTTTGCTTCGGGGTCTTTTTTATCAAATGGTGGTATCGTTAAGAATACAAATTTTGAAAGACTAGGCGCAAGACTTAATATAGATCAAATAGTAAATGATTGGTTTAAATTCAGTTTTGGAATTAATTATACCAGAAGCGAGAGTAAAGATATTCCCAACGGAGATCAGACTGATGGAGCCATCACCGGTTTTATCTTTTCTAACAACAGAGTAAATCCTGAACCTGATGCATCAGGTGTTTATCCTTCAACCTCTTTGCTGGTAGCAAGAGTTAATCCCAGAGAAGCAGTAAATAGGTATGATTTTGGTCAGGTAACTAACAGGGCAATTTCAAATTTAAACTTTATTGCCAGTCCATTTAAAAATTTCAATATTAATTACATCCTGGGTTTCGATTATTACAATCAATCTGCCACTGGTTTCATTCCTGTTGGCAACACTTCGAGTAATGCTTCCGGCTGGTCTTCCAGAAATGATGCCAATGTTTTTCAATTTAATAATGATTTAAATGTGAGCTATGAATTAGATATTACTAGTCGTTTAAAATCCACCACGGTGGTAGGTGGTACCTGGCAGCAAGATCAATTTGAAAGAATAGGGATCGTTTCCGATAGGCTCGCTCCGGCATCAATAACCTCCATAGGTGGAACTATCATTAGCAATATTGATTCCAGAAGTGAAGTGTCCTATTGGGGAACATTTGTACAGGAAACCTTTGGGTTTGATAATAAATTATTTATTTCGGGCGCATTAAGATTAGA
This sequence comes from uncultured Roseivirgaceae bacterium, assembly GCA_964592475.1. Classification (GTDB taxonomy): domain Bacteria; phylum Bacteroidota; class Bacteroidia; order Cytophagales; family Cyclobacteriaceae; genus CAZQEZ01. The sequence goes on along the minus strand of CAZQEZ010000150.1, from coordinate 2,609 downwards.
CGGCGCATCGGTATTTGGTCCTGATGAAAGAAATCAATTATATGGTAAGGCCAGCGCATCGTATGTATTATCCAATGAAAGTTTTTGGCAAAATAGTATAGGAAATGCCGTTAGTAACTTAAAATTAAGAACTTCCTGGGGCCAGGCAGGTAACTTAACAGCCATAGGAGCTTACCAGAGACTTTCCGTTTTTAATCCATTCGCTTTGGCAGGAAATAGTGGCGTAGTGCCCGCTACATTGTTGGGAAATGAAGAAATTGCTCCTGAACGAATGGACGAAATTGAATTTGGAATTGACGCCTCTTTTATTAATGATCGTTTTGGATTCGAAATAACTTATTATCAACAAGACATCAATGATCTTATTTTAGAAAGGGAATTAGCTTCATCCACAGGGTTTGAAACCAGGTTTGAAAACGTGGGAGCCATGCGCAATGAAGGGGTTGAGTTGCTTGTAAGAGGAAATATTATAAAAACAAGTTCTTTTAACTGGAATACCACCATAACTTATTCTTCTAATAGAAACGAAGTGAAGGAGATTGTGGGTGAGCAGATAATTTTGCCGAACAGTTTTGGAGCGGTGGTGGTAAGGCCAAATCAGCCAATTGGTGTTTATTATTCCGGTTTTTATAATAGAAATGAGGATGGAGAAATAGTATTGAACGAGGCTGGATATCCTACCAGAGGAGTAAATGAAGATGGGTCCAACGTGAAGGTGATTGGTGATCCAAACCCGGATTGGTTTGGCTCAGTAATCAATGATCTTAGCTATAATAATTTTTCTTTTAGGATTCATTTTGACGCAGTACAAGGTTATGATGTATTTAATTGGAATAGAAGATTAATGGATAATGCTATTTTTGGAGGTGGCAAAAACGCGGGAAGAGAATTACAAGGGGAAATTCCCAAAGGAACCGGGGGAGCTCAAGCCGGTATTTTCGAAGAATTTGTGGAAGATGGTTCATTTGTAAAATTGAGAGAACTTTCTATTGGTTACAACTTTAAACCAAAAAATAGCACAATCGAAAATATAAGATTGAACTTAGTGGGTAGAAACTTATTATCTTTCGATAATTACAGCAGTTGGGATCCTGAAGTGAACACTACAGGACAAGCCAACGCGGTAAGAGGATTTGATTTTGCCACAGTACCTATTCCAAGAACATACCAAATAGGTGTGAACATTACTTTCTAATCTAAATAAATTAAAAAAATGAAATATATAAAAAATAAAATTACAATTTTTATGGTCGTGCTGTTAAGTATGTCGACCTACTCTTGCGAAACCGAATTTGTTAATCCCAATGCACCTAGTGAAGATTTGATTCTATCTACCAGGGATGGCTTATTGAACCTGGGTTTGGGAATTAAAATGCTTTATTCAACGGAGGGATTGAGGTTTATGATTGAAAATAATGCTATTACTACCAGAGAAGCTGCCATCACTACTACCTTGTTAGCTATCACAGAACTTGAGGAAGGAGCAGGCAACTTAACTGATTTTAATACAAATGTAGAAGGTCTTTGGGCTTCTATGACGCGTGTTATGGCTTCTTCTGAAGACTTGATGGATGCAGCTCAAAGGGTAAATTTGGAACCGGTTACAAGGGCCAATTTAATAGCCCATGGAGCATTTTTTAAAGCACTGGCAATAGGAGCTCTGGCTCAAAATTATAACCAGGTTGTTATCGAAACCAATAGAAACAACAACGCCCGGTTTGTATCAAGAGAAGAAGCTTTTAGTAGTGCAATTGATTTGTTAGTAATGGCACAGGAAAACATTAATGAAGGTATTAGTGACGAATTTAATGATTTTGTATTACAAGATAACATTGATCTTCAAAATTCAATTAATGCTTACCTGGCAAGATATCATCTTTTTGCCGGCAATTACGATGAGGCCATTTCAGCTGCCAGCGCAGTAGATTTGAGTTCGGTCTCTTATTTTAACTATGATCAATTTAACAGTAATCCTGTTTGGTCAAGCGTATTTATTAATGATCTAATTTATAAACCAAGAGAAAATTTCGGCTTACCCGCAAGCTTTTCTATTGATGAAGCAGATGGAAGGTCGGATTTTTATTTAGATACTGAAGTCGCTGAAACAAATGTAAATGGGCTGCCTGTTGTAGGTTTGAAAGGGTTTTTTACTACTGAATCAGAGTCAATTCCAGTTTATTTGCCAGGAGAAATGCTACTTATAATTGCTGAGGCAAATGTAAGAAAGGCCAGCCCAGATTTAAGTGCAGCCGTAGAGGCGATCAATGATGTAAGAACCAAGAATGATGATCCTACTGGTGTAAATGCCGATACAGATAATTATTCAGGACCTGTGACAACACTGGCAATATTGGATGAAATATACAGGAATAGAAGAATAGAATTATTTCTAACCGGTGTTTCTTTGGAAGATAGCAGAAGGTTTGATAGATCATTATCAACGGAGCCAAATCAGTTTGATACTGAAAGGAATAGAAATTATTACCCGTTTCCATTAAGAGAAAGAAATAATAATCCGAATACTCCTCCCAATCCATCTATTTAGCCCGTATAAATACTGATAAAGGGCTGTTTACCAAAAGTGTTAAAATTTTTGGAGAAAGCAGCCC
>CAZQEZ010000149.1:0-9528 GCA_964592475.1 uncultured Roseivirgaceae bacterium | reverse complement strand
GACGGCTATGCCCTCCTTCCACCAGTTGTTTCATCAAAAGTCGGACAAGCGGACAAGTCAAGGAGGGAGAGCTATGCCCACTGGCCCCTCTCCCGAGGCCTAGGCTTCAGGAGGGATTTTAAGTAATTTTATTTTGATTTTTAAGGTGCGAAACTTCAGTCATTAATTATCCAATCCATTTCAAGTTAAGATGCCAATAACTATCGGTAGGCCGGACAAGGTGCCAAAAGCTTACGACATAAAGCTTTCCCGCGCTAGCCTGGCGGGTTGGTCCAGCTGGCCATCCTCCATCCATCCACTCCGGCGGCAGACCTGGCCAATTTCTATAATTTAAATTTTGTTTCATTTGATTAATCTACCAGGCTGTATTTTGATTTAATACATTCAATGTTTGGATCAATACTGCATTTCGCGGTGTATTAAATGTAAGCAGGTATAATTGATTGATGTGAGGCTGCTTTACTTTTCACCTGCCAGCATTAAAATTTTATCTCTAACTCTTTACTTAATCCACCAAACATACCATTTTCATATCTCAGTTTTACTTTGTACCTGTAAATTGTACTGGCCCTTAAGTTTGTATCTAAAAATTCATTTTTATTAGACTTTTCAGTATGGTATAATTGCCAATTATTTTCATTTACAGCGCGATAAACTTGATAACCTATAATAGGCTCATCGCTTTGCCAACTTATATTTACCGCTTTTTTATTTTGGTTTATTACACCTGCCAGCTGCGTTGCCCCTGATACATTAGCAATGGAATAATATACAGGTATTGAAGTAGCTAAACTGCGATTATTGCTGCTATCAATAGCTATCAATTGATAGTGGTAGGTTTGATTAAAACGTAGACTATCGTTATCAATAACACTATCCTTACTTGTTTTACTATGCCACTCTGTTACTAATTTCCATTCTTCAGCATTTTCAAGTTTACGGTGTAATTGATAGGATGCAACATCTTTACTTACACTGTTGATCCATTTTAATATTATGCCTTCAGCAGTAGCAATCTCTTCGGTGAAAACGGGTGCAACTGGAGAAATTTTATCAGGCTTGCTTATCTTTAATATTTTGCTGTAATCGGAGGTGTTATACCTTTTATCAACAGCTATTATTCTGTAATAAATATCGCGTGAAAGGTTGTTTAAACTTAATTGTTGCTCAAACTTCGGCTTAGTAAGTATCTCATCACTTACTTCTATAAACTCTTCATGTAGTGCATTAGCAGTAAAAACTCTGTAGCCTAACAGGTCATTGTCAGAGTTTTGATTCCAATATATTTTAGCTAACCCTGTAGTGTCAATACTGCCGGTGACACCTATAGGAATCTGTGGCGGAACATCATCTTCTTTTTGGGCAAGAAAAGGAAAAGACTGATAAAGTTTTCCACTTTCTCTACTCTTATATCGCACGATATAATAGTTGTTGTAACCGGGTTGTTTATCAATCACTGATTTATTCTTACCAGACATTGCCTTTTTATTAATGTTATCAAATGGGCCATCCGGATTAGATGCTTTTGCTATATAAATTTCTTCTATTTCATCTTCAAGTGCAGGATTTACAATAAAATTTATAAGATTGGAATTGTTTTGCTGGATTACCGTATCAATGAATACAGAGCCAAATAACTCATCTATTCCTGACCCTTTTACTACATTTGAAGGTTTACTTAGTTCACCAAAGGGTGTCAAACCTATTATTCTATATTGAAATTCAATTTCATTATTAGGCAAAGAATCTACATAGTATTGGTAATCAAGTTCTTCGTTTTCTGATATATGTATATAGGGTAATTCAGTTAGATTTCCAAATTTCTCTCCATTCTTAGATTTTTGTATGTAATAAGCAGAATATATTCCATAATATTTCATTTCTGGCCAGGCTAAAGTAACTTTTCGATCAGCAAATTTAGCTTCCAAATCCTCTATAGAAGTTAATGGATCTTCCTTTTCCTGAGAATCAATTGTTTTTACCGCCGGTTCTATCACAATTCCATCTGGCACATGAGCCAATGATATTCGGTACGCATATCTATGTCCTGGTTCTACATTTTCATCGCTGAAAAAAAGCCCGGCAGCCCTGGCAATTGTCCTGGATAGATCACAGACAAATAAGGAAAAGCCAAATTCATTTTCAGCATCATTTTTATATTGAATCAAGTCAGCAGGACTGGATAAAGTATTTGTAGTATCTTTATTATGAATTGTTTCTATTAGCACCTCTATCCTTTCATCTTCCAATGCCATTTTTTCCATAGCTGTGATAGATGCTGGTTTTATTGGATTATCTGTCAACCTAACGCCATTTTGTCTAATATTTTCTAATAATTTACCATCTTTAAGTAAATCAAATCTTTCGATATGATAACCATATTTATTCCCTAAATGCCAGACTACAGGGTTGGAAGGCGCCCATCTTAGCCATATATTGCTATTTTTATTTTTGGCTAATATTTTAATTTCATGCTTTTGTTGCGCTTGCAAGGGCAAGAAGGCATATAATATAACAATGATTGATATAAATCTGAAGCTAGTTTTCATTTTTTCAGAAGCTTAAATTGTAATTTAAATTAGTAGTTAATTCTGAATATCCATTATTCTCGTTATTACCTGATCGTATCAGATATAAAATACTCAAAGAAAAATTTTGTCTAAAATTGTTTTTGTCGCTACTTGATTTAGGGGAATAATTTAAATTAATAGCATTATTGATCACTGAGTTACCAACCTTTCCATTATTTTCCGAATAATTATAAGAAGAAGATATTACCGAACGCAGTTTTTTCTCAAAAAATAGTTTTGATAAACTTAAATTAGGCCCATAGAAGATACTGGAAAAACTATTTCCTTTAGAGGAATAGTAATTAAAAGATCCTGCCAGCGTTGTATTACTAGCAATAATAGATCGGCTATAGGATAAATTTCCGGTAAAAAAATTAGAGAAGGTGTTATTTTGCTGGTAAGCACTCTCCTCATTGGCTCGCTGGAAAGAAGTAGTTACAATAATCGCGTTTTTTATTTTATCTCCTCCAAAATTATAACTGGCAGTACCACTGTAAGTATTATTTACCTGGTAAAAGTTCAGCGTATCCATATCTTCGGTAAAAAAAGGATCATTAGGAGGTCTCATATTGGTAAATGTTGAAAAATTTGAATAACTGCCATTGATGTTCCAATGTTCATCCGGAGTAAAGCTTGCATTCCAGGAACCCACGAATCTTTCAGTAGTGGCACCTCTTGTTTCATCAAGATTATTTGATTGTAAGCCGGCATTCATACTTAAGTTCAATTTATTTTTAAGCAATGAAACTGTAGGGATAATAGTTATATTACGAAAGTCGTTGTTGAAAAAATAAGCTCCCAATGTTTCATACTCAGGTGCTACTTCTTCATACTTTAAACGAATGGAATACCACTTTTTTTGATAGCCAATAGCAGCATTGTAGGCGACAAATTGTCTTTCTGCAAAGTCATTATCTAAAAGCCCAGCAGTATCTAATGAAATGCTTCTTGTATTATTATTTAAAATTGACAAGGTGTATTCCGCTTCAACAAATAGCCCTTTACCGATCTGTTTTCGTCCTTGACCACCCATGACCAAATTTCTTTTGGGGGTTAGTATTTCTGGGGGTGGATCAAATGGTATTGAGTTTTCATCATCGTATGCATGAAATAAGATGAAGAATAATCGATCGCTGCCATTATCAAAACCAGCTTTTAAGCCCGCTCCCATTCTTTTATATGATGACTCTAAAGGAGCTGCCAGGCTATCATCAAAACTATAGGGCACAGGCTTTCTCAGTCTGCCGTACATGGCGGAAAAATGCCAGTTTTTAGGTGTCAACTCGATACCGCCTCCCAAAAATACATGACCGGCCAGGCTGTACTGAGAAAAGTTCATACTATTGTAGCCTATATATGTTTTCACCCATTTATATCGTGGAGAAAAACTAAATTGGTTGAAGGGCTGAGAAAAGTTTCTGTTGACATTGCTATAACTAAAAGAAAAAGGTGTATTATAACCAAAGAGGTTGATGTTGAGATTTCCGGTTAAAAACCAATTAAATGGATCCCGACGATTTGGTAAACCATTGGCATTATAATAAATAGTATTGAAACCTAATGAACCGTTTAGTTTAATGCCGTTTTTTAGCTTTATGCTTCCAATATCTTGCCCTTTAGCTTTAAGTGAAAATAAAAAAAGTATGATTAATATGCTGGTAAATACTTTTAAATATTGCATTATCTAAATTTTAGAATTCAATGAGTACCTCGCTACTAGAATTTGGCTTGTTTTGTCCTGGCAAATAGTAACCAACATTCACTTTATAATTTCCTTTAGTCAAATCTTTGTATCTCGGAGATTCTAATAGTCTTTTAAGCCCGATAGGTATTTGATTATTGCCGATAGCGACATTGGAAGCATCGTCTATCAATTCTTTATAATCCCAATAACCGAAATAAGACATAAAATAAGCGATTACAATATTTCCATTTCTAACATTGGGTATGCCTGTTTGAATTTCATTTTCGGCTAATACAGGTAATTCAAAATGATTCGGGTTGTATGCTTTTGATGCTTTTAAAGGAGGCACTCCTAGCTTTTCTACATCTCTCCAATCAATGCTAAGACCACTATTATTGTGATAATGCTCGTATAGGGTAGGATATAAATAATTACTGTACCAGGTATTGTCAGTAGCTGCTACGGATCTTATCAATGGTTTTATTTTATTAGTTATCCCTTCCACTTCATATTTATCCAGCACTTCGCTTATCTCTGCTCTCTTAGCAATTACATAAACGTTGCCGCGAGCTATATCAAATTGATTACTACCTCCTTTGATACTGTTCATCTTTTGGGTAAAAGTATTAAAGTTGCTTACTCTGAAATAATCTTGGTAAATAACTTTATCAATAGCTTGTGCCGAAGTGCTGGTAAGAGATTTTTGATTTACATATAATTCTCCTACTTCATCACTTATATTGCTGCTTTTAATGCTGTCTGTTGATGTATTTGTTCCTACTTCAGTATTAGCCATTGGCCTTTTAATCAAGTTTAATTCATATACATTATTGTTTTTCAATTGATCAGGCAATTTAAATCTAACCTCTTGTTGCTGAGGTAGATATTGTAAATTTGTTTCAAACTGCTCTCCACCATTATTAAAGATTTTAGCTACAAACTTATATTGAGTTAACTCGTCTTCATTTTCAAAAAGCTCATGTTGATTCCATATCATTTTAATATAGCCATGGTCAAACTCATCCTTGTATATATTGTATTGTTTCACAAGTGGATAGCTGTATTCAATATTACCTCTATCGATTACATCTGGTGCATTGCCGGTTGAAAATCTGATTCGTTTTTCCTCTACGACTACACTTCCATCTGAGGTTAAACTTTCCCAAGAGCCGGCACTAGTTTTCTTTTGCCAATATGCTTTGGCAATTACAGCCATATTTGCATTTGATGGTAAAGTATTTACTGTTTTTAATCTTACCACATCTTTGCTAGTATTCCACAGCTCCTCTGCATCTACTGCATTTCCATCTTGCAGTAAGCTCAACTCCTCAATCTTAATTCGATAAGTCTCGAGGTTATCATAGATATTCATTAATGGTATCTCAGTTTCTACAGGCAAATTAAAGGCAACTTCAGGAGCAGTAAAAACCGAAACTTCTTCATTGCCATTGTCTGGTTTTACTGAGGCTATAACTTTTAAATCGCCTAACTCTCCTCCACCACCAGTTCTTTCACATTCCTCTCCCATCTCAAAAGTCAGATTAAACTTACCTTTTATCAAACCACCCAAAATCTTGTATCTTCCCGCTATTCCTCCTTGCATATAAGTAGGATTGGGTAGTTTTGCTTGTAATAATGCTGCAGCACCTAAAGATAAAATATCAAATCGCTTTCCTTTTTTGAACTCGAGCCCCACGGATCCCATCATGTAAACATATGCTTGGCCAGTTGCATACCACCCACTGATGCCTATTTGAGTTCCATTACGATTGAGACAGTATGTTTCCCCATTATCGCGCAACATAAAATCAACACCACCACCTACTTTGAGCATAGCATAAAATGGTCTCAATTTATCTTCAGAATCAAAACCAGCTTCAAAATGAACTCCAGCAGCAATACCGCCACCTCGTTTTAAGGCAGATTCATTGCGCATAATATTAACATCTATTTTATAAAACATTTCTGCAACCTCACTAGGCGGGTTAGGAATATCTTCTATTTGTGTACCAACCATAAAATAGGAGCGAGCGGTAGCTAATCCCGCCACGGTAACGCCAAACATTTGAGAAGGTCTTCCCACGTAAATGTACCAGTCTTGAGGATCAAAGTGCATTACTGCTTCACCTACCAAATTATTAGGACCTATGCCACGCAATGAACCTCTTATATTCATGTAGGTTTTTAGGTTGGCATGAAATAAGTCGTTGTCATTATCATATAGCATATTCAGGTTAGCGTAAATGGGCGCCGACTGGTCTACCTCACTAGCTCTGTCACGTTTTTCTAAACTGTTAAATAAATAAGCATTACCAGTAAAATTGGCGTATTTAATACCTCCCCCTCTACGAAAAGCCACCTCTAGTATAATATCTCCGTTAAATACCGACTCATTTGCAGCAATTAATGTGACTCCAGCCATAAAAGAGCGGGCCGCTGTTCTATCAGGAACATACGCATTTTGGTAAGGAACCTCCATATCTAAAGTATCGGAATTGCTAATACCTTCTGCATCTTCTTCATTTTCTTCCTTATTTAAATCAGCAAAATTTGGCTTGAAGGTTTGTTGTCTTTTCATATTGTAAGACATACCACCCATAATACCATTGATGCTAAGGGGGGGAATAATTGGTATTTGACCAGTAGGAACATAAGCATCTACATGCCAATAGCGAAAATCAGATTTGCTTCCAAAATAGGCACTGGCTCTGATTCCTCTTTCTAAAATATTTTTAATTGCAAAACTTAATTTACCGCTAAATCCATTACCATAAACCGGGTGTTCATCAAAAATTGATAGTCTACCTTTAAGGGTAAGTGCGGTAGTATTGCAATCAAGCATAATATCTTCTACCTTCACTTTTTCAAACTCCCATTTTTGCTGTGCTTCTTTTGTTTCTCCTATCTGCACCGAGTCAGTATTCATTTTAGCTAATACACTTATAAAGGTTTCAGCGGAAAAACCTTTATCATCTGAATTCATAAGATTAAGTGATGCGCGCAGGCTAAGTGCCAGCTTTTCGCGATAAACTCCAAGTTGTATAGAATCTATTCTTATAGGAAAATTGGCTGAAGATGACTGGCCATCGCCATTTATAGCAAAATTACCACGCGTTACATAGGGCTTTTCTGATACCAGGGTTAAATTTTCAAACCTTATCTTATCTACATTCAACATACTGTTGTTTACCGTAAGGTTGCCATGCAATACAGCAGATGGGTAAAATTTGTTATTTCTTCTTTCCATCGCTATAATACTGCCTTTATCGATGGATACTTCACCTGCCAATGGTACAGTGAATTTTTTCCCTTCAGGAATAGCTACCGCAAAACGATATTCGGTGCCATGCTGACTTTGGAACATGGTAGCATCGTACCCGACAATACCCTTCAAAAATGGTATGTGCATTTCGCCAGCAAATCCGCCGCCTGTTAATTTATTATATGAAATTTGTGCATAGAATTTATTCACAGACATAGGCCATCCATTGGCAGATCCTTTATCGATGGCTATTAAATTTTCTGCTGAAAAAATACCGGCAAATCCATTTTCATCGATAAGCATGTGTTGAGCAGCAATTTTGGTTCTTTTGTCTTGATTATCGAATTCATGAGGTAATGTAACTGACACTTCTCCGAAGTACAACCCGCGCCACAAAGTAATATCGGGACCATAAGTATTTTGGTAATTGGCCGGGAAAGTAAAGTCAGGAGGATTGATGTAGTCACTAAAATCCAATGTAGCATTTTGAACTGAAAATGTTACATCATCCAAGCCTTTAATTTGGAATGGTGATAATGAGATATTTAATAAGATATTATTAAGGTCAGTGGTATTTATGGTAAATAATGCTGATACTTCTTTTGCATTTGTTGCTTTATCCGGAATGAAAGTATCTGAATTTAAGACCACCCTACCATGTAAGTTTATTGCTTGAAAACCATTACAATTGAATTCTAAAAAGTTAGAACCATCGCCGGGAAATTGCAAGGTAATATTATTATTTAATTCAAATTCTTGTGTGCTTAATAAGGAGAGTCTTGTATTGGTAGTGACGGCAATACCTCCCTGATCGAACGTAATGCCTTTGCCAGCAAACACCAATGTTTTTCCACCTGGAAAATCGATCGCGGCATAAGCAGTAAGAAACCAACCCCGCTCATCGGCATAGGCACTATCTATGGCTATTATGTAAGTTTTATCATTGATTTCCCGTGCTATGCCTATTGGCAATACTCCTAAATCTGCCGGGGTAAGATTATTTACAATATTATTATCTTTTACAAATTGTATTTTGGACAACGCTTTTTGTTCTTCTGCTGTTAAATCTTCCTGATTTTCTGGTTGAGCATATATATTTGCCGAATAAGTAATCAATAAACATGTTAGAAAAAATATTTTCATAGCTGGATAATCTTTTCTTTTATAATTGTAAATGGCTGATGGTTAATAATTTGAGTTCAATTATATATATAAATTTAGTATGTTGTACATCATTATTAGTGAAATATTTAGCAATTAAGGTAATATTTATGACAAAATCAAATTTTTTTATTAAAAAATATTACACTAAATTTATGGTTTAACAACCAGAAATAAAGTATGCACTTAATAAAATCATTGACTTTTTTGTCTTTCGTATTGCTATTTAGTATAGAAAGTAGTGCTCAAAATGTTGAAGTCTATTTAAGATTTGATAAGGCAAAGGTTAAATTTGACGCTGAAAATTTCGGTAAGCAAGAAATGATGTATTCTTTTCGATATTCTACAAATAGCAGTATATTCTCAGCACCTCTCAATTCCAATGAAGATTTTTCAAAATGGACAAACATTGATTGTGTTATAGATCCGATCAGTCAAGATGGAATCAATAAATGGTTAAATTATGATAAAAGATTTTATGTTGGTAATTTTAACGTATTTAACACAAAGGAAATAAGAATAGCTTTTAGAGGATTTGAAAATGATATCGGTGATGATTGTATATATCAGTATAAAGATGAAAAACTTACACTTTTACGAACCAATATTTTGAAATTTGCTGATTTAGCACCGGGATATTGGCATAAAATATATTTATATCACCCCAATTTTGATTTAGAGCTTTCTTTTATGTATACCATTCCAAAGCCTGGTGATATTAAACAAGATAAAGATGGGATTTTATGTGGTGATGCTGACGTAGTATTAAGTACCCAATTAGAACTATCTAATTTAAAGGGACTAAATTACAACTGGAAATATTCCCTAAAATCAGAGGATCAGATTAAAGA